>JAJZYI010000033.1 GCA_021798135.1 Actinomycetes bacterium
CGGGTGCGGTCGTCGGCCCGGGTGGCGGACCCGGCGCCGCGGACCGTCGCCAGCCTGGCGCGCGGCGAGAGCACGCTCCCGGCCGCGCCGACCGTCGCCAGGACCGCGCCGAACGCCTCGCCGCCGCCGGCGCGCCGGCCCCGGTCGTCGGACCGCTCGTCACCCGTGGCGCGCCGAGCCAGGCGGCGGCGAGGCACGAGCGTCGTGATGGCAGGTTCCCTCATGCGGCTCCTCCTCGAGCGGTGCGCTGCGGCGGTGCCCGGGCCGGACGGCCCGAGGGGTGGCTCGACGGGTCACCGGCCTCCCGTGCCCGCTCCTCGGCCACGCACCGGGCAGCCGCCCGGCCACGACCGCCCTCGCCCACCCTCGCCCGCCCAGGCGGCGAGCCCAGCTGCCCCGTACCGGCGACGAGGCTGGTGGGACGGCCGGTCGACCCTCATGGTGCCCCAGCTCCACCGACCGGGGTAGGGCCGTTCGTCCCTCTGGGGGAGCGGGGCCGGCCCCGGGGGGATGCCGGCGCCCTCGCCGTCCGGTGGGCGAGGAGGTGCCGGTCGACCGACGCGACGAGCCGTTCGGCCCCCACGGCCAGCCGCTGCACCGGCAGGCGCTCCAGCGTGTACTCCGCCATCGGCCACGCCAGGGCGCCGAAGCGCTCCTTGAAGCGTTCGAGCGAGGCGATGCCTCCGGACTCCCCCAGCTCGGCCACGCGGCAGCCCCGCCGGCAGGAGAACTCGATCGCCTCGGCGAACATGAGCACGTTGGCCAGCAGCGACCGGGAGGCGTCGAGGTCGGCGTACGCCCGCCAGAACACGGCCACCGCACCCTGGAACAGCAGCACCTGCGTGGCCACGGGGACGCCGCCGGCCAGGGCGACACCGACGGCGGCGGCGTCGCCGAGCGCGCCGAGCAGCGCGCGGGCACGCGAGGCGGGCTCGGCCCGCGCCGCCCGCAGCCGGGCCACCGGCCGTGGCAGGTGCCGCTCGGCGGCGCGCCGGTCGACCCACTGGCGGTGGACCTCCTCGCTCATGGCGAGCAGCTCCGGGCTGTTCCCCCACCTCACCACCACGCCTGCCGCCTCCGCCCGGCGCCGCGCCCGGCGCACGCCCTTGCGCATCTCGGCACTCACCCGGCGCCCCCAGACGGCGTCGAGGCCCCCGGACAGGTCGAGCACGTGCACCCGCCGCGCCACGGCGAGGGCGGATGCCCCCCGCCGTCCCCGGCGCGCCGCGACCGAGTCCCACGCCGCCGCCCACGCCGCCGCCTGGGAGAAGCCCGGCCGCACGAACGTCCGGCGGCCGCGGTCCGCGGCGAGCTCCCGGAGCACCGCCGCCACCTCGTCGGGCCGGACGCCGCCGGCGGCGACGAGCCCGCCCGCGTCCCAGCGGCGCGGCAACGACGCCCGCACCGTCCACCGCCCGTACCGGCGCTCCGCCAGCGGCAGGACCACCGCCCGGCCGGACCCCAGCTCGTACAGGCGGCTGGCGTCGCGCCAGCCGCCCTGCCGGCAGGCGACGTCGAGCCATTCGGGTGTCTGCGACGGCATCGCGCCGGGATCCGACGCCAGCAGCTCACCCCAGACCGACCGTGGCGCCGGGCTCACCACGAACACGGCCACCCCCACCGACAGACCATGCGCCCCTCCTCGCCTCCCGGCCCGCGAGCCGCGCCGCCGACGCACCGGGGTGCGCCACCCGTGCTCCCATCATCGGGCATCGTGCCGCCAGTGGCCACTGGACCTGCAGCGGCCAGCGGCCAGCGGACCGGCACCCGCCAGCCGTCACCGGCCCGGCACCCGCTGGCGGTCGGCTCACCTGGTCGCGGTCAGCCGGCCGCCGTCGGTCAGCCCACCTGGTAGCGGCGGAAGGTCACCGCCAGGTCGCACCCGGCGACCATGCCGCCGAAGCCGGCCATGTCCCGCAGGAAGGCGTCGGGGTCGAAGGCCCGGCCGAGGCCGTCGAGGTAGGCCCGGTGCTGGCGGAGCGACTCGACGCCCGCGTCGATGGTGGCCGACACGTCCACGAAGTGCGTCGGCGCTCCCGCGCCGGCCACGAACGCGGCGGCGATGCCGCCCCACGGCCCGCCCGCCTCGGGGAAGACCCAGCGGTTGGCCGCGTCCCGGCAGGCGTCGAGCACGGCCAGGCCCGTCGCCCGGTGGTCGGCGTGGTTGACGGCCCCGTCGTCACCCCAGGTCAGGTCGAAGTTCATGGTCACCACGATCTCGGGGCGAAGCCGCCGGAAGGCTGCCGCCAGGTCCCGGCGCAGGTCCGTCCCGGCGACGACCAGTCCGTCGGGATGGCCCAGGAACTCCACGCGGTCCACGCCGACCGCCGCCGCGCTCCGGCGCTCCTCCTCCTCGCGCAGCGGCCCGGCCGCTGCGGGGTCCATGCCCTCGATGCCGGCCTCGCCGCTCGTGACGAGCACGTAGGTCACGTCCTTGCCCTGTGCCGTCCACCGCGCCACCGCGCTGGCGGTGCCGTACTCCAGGTCGTCTGGATGGGCGGCGACGGCGACCGCCCGGGCCCAGTCCTCGGGAACGGGCTGCACGAAGGCCACCGTAGCGCCGGCTCGGCGTTGCCGCCGGGGTCGCGGCCGGGGTCGCCGCCGCCTGCCTGGTGCCGGGGTACCCGGACCGCCTCGCCCCGGGGTCCGGGGGACGTGCGACGTGCCGGCGAGGAGGGGCACCTCGGCGTCTGGTCTCCCCGGGTCCCGGGGACGTGCGACGGGCACCTCGCGTGCCGCCGGGCCCGGCTCAGCGCGTCGGCGCACCGGACGACGACCGCGTTGCGCGCCTCGCCCATGCCGGTCGGCACGGCCACGTCCACGTCGTCGTTGGCCTCGTCGCGGCGCGACCCCGGCAGGATCCCGACCGTGAGCCCTCCTGCCGACCGGGCCCCGCGGCACGCCGCCGCCATGACCCCGCCGAGACCGCCGCACACCAGCACGGCACCGGCTAGGGCGACGGCGCGGCCGACCGCCTCGGCAGCGGCGGCTTCTCGCGCACCGGCGTCCGCCGGCCCCACCACGGCGACGTGTGGCCTGCCGCGGGCGGCGGGCGTTCGGGCGGGCACGGCTCCTGCCGTCACCCGGGCACGGTACCGGCGGCGGCGTCGCTGCCGGTGGCCGCGCCTGGCGCTGCCTGGTGCCAGCGGGCCCAGGCCCGCTCGAGGGCGAGGACGAGGGTCTCGACCGGCTGGGCGCCGGGGATCGCGAGGCGGCCGTCCACCAGGGCGTGGGGGACCCCCGTCACCTCGCGCTCCGTTGCAGCACGCTCGTCGGCCCGCACCGCCTCGGCGAAGGCGTCCCCTTCGAGCACCCGGCACACCTCGCCGGCGTCGAGCCCGACGTCGGCGGCCAGGCGGGCGAGCACCCCGGGGTCCCCGACCGCCTCGCCCTGCGCGAAGTAGGCACGCTCGATGCGATCGGCCAGCCGGTCGCGACAGCCCTGCTCGTCGGCCAGGCGGAGGAGGCGGTGGGCGTCGAAGGTGTTGCCGGGGCGGACGAGGTCGAGGCGCATCACGATGCCCTCCGCCGCTGCCAGGGACTCGATGTGGCGGCTGGTCGCCACGATGCGGTCCCGGCTGGTCCCGTAGCGCCGCGCCAGCCGGCCCGCGTGGTCCCCGGGCCACACACGCGGCGCTCCGGGGTCGAGCTCGAAGGCGCGGTGGCGCACGACCACGGGGACCCGCGCCGCCAGCCGGTCGACGGCGGCCCGCAGGCGCCGGTCGCCGATGGCGCACCACGGGCAGACGACGTCCGCCCAGACGTCGACGGTCATGGCTGGCGTGCTGGCGGCACGCTCCGGCGGCCCGGGCATGGACCGAGCTTAGGCAGGCGGGCGGACGGCGGCCCCGGTGGCGGCAGGCAGCAGCCCCGGTGGCGGCAGGCAGCAGCGCGCCCGGCAGCCCTGTGCAGGCTTCGACCCGCCCGGGCCGCGCCTGCCCGGCCAGCGCGGACGCACGACCAGGGTCACAGGCCCTCGACGACGTTCCCGCACTCCGTCGCGTCGTAGCCGGGGATGGCCGAGAGCTGCCCGCGCAGCTCGTCGCCGCCCAGGACGCCCAGCAGGGCTGCGACCTCCGCCGCGGCGACCTGGCGGCGGGCGACGACGAGGTCGAAGCGCTCGGCGGTGAGCGGCACGAAGCCGAGCCCGTAGGTCCGGGCCGCAGGCTCGCAGGTGATGCCGGCGTCGGCGAGGCCCCCGGCGATGGCGGCGGCGACCTGCAGGTGGCCACCCACCACCGTGTCCCAGCCCGGCAGGTCCTCGATCCCGAGCCTGCACCGGAGGCGCTCACGGTCGAGCACGGCGCGTGCCTCGGCGCCGGGCTCGCGGTTGACGATCCGGAGGCCGGCCCGTGCCACGTCGTGCAGGCCGGCGACGCCGGAGGCAACCGCTGGCGCCACGGCCAGCCCCTCCGACCAGGAGCCGAAACCGACGACCGCCGCGCCCCTGTCGCCGAGGAGCTCCCGGACGCGGCGAGCGTTGTAGGTGCCGCCGTCGTCGCGCAGGTGGGCACCGGCGACGTGGACGGCGCCGGACGCCAGGAGCTGCAGCGCCCGGGTGCTCGAGCACGGCACCCACAGCAGCCCCATCGGTGGCTCCAGGCGCGACAGGGGCCCCGCCAGCAGCGGCAGGGCCGGGTCGCACCCGGCGACCACCACGGTCCGGCCGGCGTCGCCGACGATCCGGACCTCGGCCTCGGGCAGCGCCTCGATGGCGTCCGGCGCCTGCGCCTCCGGACCGACCGGGGCCGGCAACGCGTCCACGAGACCGGTGGCGGGCCGGAACCCCCAGACGGCAGCGGCATCGCCGATCAGCGGGTAGGCGTGCACGCGCCCGCCGACGGTGGCCAGGGCGGCGCGCAGCGGACCGGTCTCCAGGCGCTGGCCCGCCTGGGCGACCGGAACGCTCACGACGGCGGCGCGCACGGCGGACGGTCCCGCCCCCGTGCCGAACAGCTCCTCCACCGGGACCCCGAGGGCAGTGGCCAGCCGCAGCGCCACCCGGAGCGAGGGGTCGAACCGGCCGGCCTCGACACCGGCCACCGCCTGCCGGGTCACGCCAGCGGCGTCGGCGAGCTGCTGCTGCGACAGCTGCCGGGCCAGGCGGGCCAGCCGCACGCGCCTCCCGGGCCGCACCGGGCTCCCGGCGCTCATGGCCGGTCCCCCGGCCCCGCCGCGAGGCCCGACGAGTCCGGCGGCCCGGCTGCGACTCCCGGTGGTTCCGCCAGCCCGGCTGCGACTCCCGGTGGTTCCGCCAGCCCGGCTGCGACACCCGGTGGTTCCGCCAGCCCGGCTGCGACACCCGGTGGCCCGACCGGCAGCAGGCAGCCGGCGGCGTCGAACCAGGGCGCTCCCACGACGGTCACGGCGCACGGCTGGCCGGGCATCGGGGCGGTCGCTGCCGGACCGAGCGCCACCGGGACGACCGCGCCGCCGGGCAGCACGACGTCGGCCTCCGTGCCCGCGCCCACCGCCCGCAACGCGGTGACGGTCCCCTGCAGCCACGCCGTCACCGCCCGTGCGCGACCGGGATGGCCGACCGCGCCGCCCTCGGCCGGCGCTGGCATCCCGGCGCCGTCCCCGACGACCAGGCAGGCCGGGTGGATCCCGAGCGTCGCCGCTCCCCGCGGGACCCTCGCGGCGGCCCCGCCGGCCGCGACCACCGCCTCCGTCGGCACGAACGCCCGGTAGCCCACCAGCGCCGCCACGCGGGCCGTGGCAGGCTCGCGCACCAGGGCCGCCGGGTCGCCGACCTGCAGACAGCGCCCGCGGTCGACCACGACGACGCGGTCCGCCCAGCGCTGCGCGTCGGCCAGGCCGTGGGTCACCAGCACCGTCGGCACCCGGCGACGCCGCACCTCGCCGGCGACGACGGCGCCGACGCCGAGGTGCAGGGCGGCATCGAGCCCGGTGAACGGCTCGTCGAGCAGCAGGATCCGGGGTTCCGCGGCCAGGACCCGGGCGAGGGCCACGCGCTGGCGCTGGCCGCCGGAGAGCCGGTCCGGGCGGGCGGCGAGCACGTCGGCGACGCCGAGCTGCTCGGCGAGCTCGCGGACGCGAGGGTGGCGGGCTCCTCCGGGCAACGCGTAGCCGATGTTGGCCGCGGCGTCGAGGTGCGGGAACAGGCCGGGGCGCTGGGCGAGCAGGCCGACCCCCCGGTGGTGCAGTGCCACGCCGCGCCCGGCGTGGCGCCGCCCGGCAGCGCCGGTGGCGAGCACCTCGTCGCCGAGCCGCACCGCGCCGCGGCGCAGCGCCACCAGCCCGGCCACGGCGGCGAGGACGGTGGACTTGCCGGCCCCGGACGGCCCCACCAGGGCGAGCAGGTCGCCGCCGGGCACCGTCAGGTCCGCGGTGACCGTCAGGTCGCGCCGCTCGACGGTGACGTCGGCGTGCAGCACGGGCCGGGGCGAGGCGCCCGCCGTGCCGGCAACGGCCGGCACCTGGCCGGTCACCGCCGCCACCGGCCCGCCAGTGCGACGGCAGGCGGCTCCCCGGCGTCCGCGCCCGCCTGCGGGCGGGTCCGGGCGGTCCACAGGTAGGCCACCAGCGGGAGCGGCAGCGCCACCACGAGCAGCACCAACGCGTACGGGAGGGCGGCGGCGAGCCCGCCCGACTCGAGCGTCACCCAGATCTGCATGGGCAGGCCGTAGGGGTGGTAGGCGATGACGATGACGGCGCCGAACGCTCCGATGGCCCTGGCCCACGCCATCGCCATGGCGCTGGCCAGCCCCGGTGCGGCGAGCGGCAGGGTCACGCGCCGGAACACCCGGGCCGGGGGGTCGCCGAGCAACGCGGCGTGCTGCTCGAGCTCGTGGTCGACGGCGGCGAACGACGCCTCGGCGCCGAGGACGTAGTACGGCGCGGCCTCGTAGACCTCGGCGAGCACCAGCGCGAAGAAGGTGTTGGAGGCCGACAGGTGCAGGTGCGACAGGCCCTCGCCGACGGGGGTCGTGGGCCCGACCAGGAAGACCAAGAGCAGGCCGATGACCAGGGGGGGCAGGAGCAGCGGCACGAGCACCGCCGTCTCCCACGCCCGGGTCGCGGGCAGGCGCCCGCGGGCCATGGCCCAGGCCAGAGGCGTGCCGGCCGCCGCCAGCACGCCCAGCGCCACGGCGCTGGCCTCGACCGACGTGACCAGCGGCTGCAGCGCCCCCGGGGCGGTCAGCGCCCGGCGCACGGCCCCTGGGTCGAGGTGCGCCAGGAGCGCGCCCAGCGGGCCGAGGAGGACCAGCAGCACCAGCGCGGCACCGGCGAGACCGGCTGCCCCCGACAGCCGTCGCGCGCCCGCCGTCGCCACGGCGAACGCCGCGCCGCGGCCCGGCGCAACTGCATCCGCCGGTGTCACCGCATCCGCCGGTGTCACCGCATCCGCCGGTGTCACCGTGAAGACCGCACGGCCGCCAGGACCGCGGGGGGCACCGCCGCGCCGTCGCCGTGGACCGTCTCGGGCAGCAGCGTGAAGCCGGCCGCGGCATAGGCCCGCCGACCGGCCGCCGAGAGCTGGTAGGCGGCGAACGCGTCGGCGGCGGCCGCGTCGGCCGGCGACTGCCCCGGCTCGCGGACCGTCGCGACGTCGATCACCAACGGCGTGCCGTGCACGGTCCTCGCCGGGCTCGATCCGGTGCCCGGCACCACGACCGTGGCTGCGGCGTACCCGGCCGCGTCGGCCGGGTCGCCGAGGTCGATGCTGGCCGGCAGGGGCACGTAGGCCAGGTGCAGCTGCACCGCCTGGGACCGGAAGGCGCTGGCCGCGTCGAGCTGCCCGGCCTGCAGGTGCGCCTCGAGCGACGTCTCGGAGAAGATCTGCCCGACGTCGCCGGTGCCGCCCGTCGCCGCTCCCGGGCCCAGGATCCGCTGCACGATGGACGGCGGCAGGCCGAGGTCGCGCTGCGCGAGCTCCACCATCATGACGAAGGCCTGGCCCTGCGGGTCGGTGGCAGGGTTCGTCCGCCCCAGCCGGAAGCCCGGTGACGCCATGGCCTCGAAGACCCGGGCCAGGGGCAGGCGGCCGGCGGCCGCCGCGCGGAAGGTCGCCGCGTGGGGGCCCTCCGGGTTGTAGGCGATGACGAGTGGACTGGCGGCGAAGCTCACGTACCACGGGGAGCGGGCCGTCCCCACCACGGCGAGCGGAGCGGCGCCGACGCTCTCGAACACGCCGGGCCGCACCTCGCCCGACGCGATCTCCTGGGCGAGGCCGAGGGACCCGCCCCCACGCCCGGTGAAGCCGTAGCCGGTGGCCCGCTGGAACGCCGGCCCGACCACCTCGTCGTCGACCTTCAGCAGGGAGCCGGCGAAGGCGACGTCGGCCGTCCCCGCCCGCCGCTGGGCGGTGGAGGAAGCGGCGGAGGTCCCTGCGGAGGTCCCGCCGCCGCAGGCGCCGAGGAGCAGCGCTCCCGCGACGACGCCGGCGCCCACGAGCCGCATCCGCTTGCTCCGACGGTGCATGGCTGCCCCCATCTCGTGGTCCCGTCGGGTGGCCCCCGTTAGGTAGCCCCCGTTAGGTAGCCCCGTCAGGCGGTCCTGTCAGGTGCTCCCCCGTCGGGTCGTCCGGTCAGGTACCCCAGCAGGTGCCCCGGCCCGGCCCGGCAGGCGGGGGCTGCCGCGACGCGGGTGCGAGCAGGCTCCCGTCGCGCCACCGTAGCTGCGGCGCCCCCGCTGCGCAAGCAACAGTTTCTCGCTCGCAACTACTGCTTGCTCATCGCTCGCCGACCGGACCGGTCAGGCGGCCCGGGTGGCGGTCCCGCGACGGGTGGCGGGCCTCCGACGGGCAGCCGCCGCGACAGGTGGCCTCCCGCGACAGGTGGCCCCGCGACAGGTGGCCCCCGCGACAGGTCGAGGCGGAGTACCGCATCCGCGACCCGCTGCTCATGGCCCTGGCCGCCCCACGACAGGTGGAAGCGGGGGCTCAACGCCAGGCGCGCCGGAGCCGGCCCGGGCGCCGGAGCCAGGTGGCAGAGCACGGCGGGCAGGCGGCGCTCGCCCAGGGCGCAGGTGCAGGTGGCAGGGCACACTGCCAGGCGCGCTCGCGGTGGAGCACGCGAAGGTCAACCGGGCGCCGGCACCGTCGGCGGCTCCGCGGCGCAGGCCGGCGTGGGGCGAGGAAGCCCCGACGGTGCGTGCCGGGGCTCGGGCCTGCCCTCGGCGGGCCCGCGATCAGCCGGGCCGGCTGAACGCCACCGGCGGCCCCGCCCACGTGATCGACGTCACCATCACGTCCATGCCGGTCATGGGGGCCTGCACCACCTGCCCGCCCCCGATGTACATGGCCTCGTGGCCGAGGTAGCCGTCGTACGGGGAGTTGTAGAACACGATGTCACCGGGCTGCAGGTCGGCCTCGGAGATGTGGGTCGTGGCGCCGTACTGGCTGACGCTGTAGTGCGGGATGTCCACGCCGGCAGCGTGCCAGCTGTACATGACGAGCCCCGAGCAGTCGAAGCTGTCGGGGCCGGCGGCGCCCCACACGTACGGCTTCCCCACCTGCGCCATGGCGGTGCGCACGGCGATGGCGGCTTCCTGCTGCCAGCCGGCCGGCGCCGGCGGTGGCGGGCCCGCCGGCTGCGGCGGCGCGGGGAGGGCGCTGGCACCGTCGGCGGAGCCCGCCGGGACCTGGGCCGCCTTGGCCGCGGCGGCTGCCTTGGCCGCGGCGGCCGCCCTCGCCGCGGCAGCCGCCCTCGCCGCGGCCTGCTCTCGCTGGAGCTCGATGGCGTGGGCCTGGGCCAGCAGCTGCTGCTGCAGGTCCTTGTTGACCGACGCGAGCTGCACGTTCTCGCTCGTCACGGCGGCCTCGGCCTGCTGGCGGGTGCGCTGCAGGGACGCCAGCGTCGCCTGCTGCGCAGCGAGCTCGCGGGTCAGCGAGCCCTGCTCCAGGCCGACGACGTGCTCGGCCGTCCGGAAGCGGTCCACGGCGCCGCGCAGCTCCGCGTCCGACACCTGCTGGTACTCGGCTCGTGCCGACGCGTTCGTCATGTCGGCGCTGAAGACGAGGAGGTCCGTGCCCGCGCCGGCACCGCCCATGTACGCCGCCAGGGCGTCGGCCCGGAGCTGGCGGCGGGCGGCGTCGGCCGAGGCGATGGCCGCGCTGAGCTGTGCCCGCACCTGCCGTATCTGCACCTGCGTCGCCTGGTACTCGGTCTGCGCCTGGTCGAACTGGTTCGACAGGTGCTGGATCTGGGCGTCGGCCGTGGCGATCTGGGCCGCCAGCTGGCTCGCCTGCGCCCGGTCGGACGCGATGCTCCCCGCGAACGCCGGTCGGGCGGCGGGCACCACCACGGCGGCGGCGACGACGAGCGAGCCCGCGAGCACCCCCGACAGGCGGCGCCGACCCGACCGGCTCCCGCCGCGGAGACCGGCTGGCGACACCCCTTGCGCCACGCCGGCGCGACCCCATCGACACGTGCCCATGACGGCTTCAGAGACTAGGCCGATTTTTCTTCATCTGGCAAGGAATTTCGAACACGGCGCCAATCGTTGGTCCGATGGCGGGATGCCGCCACGCGCCGTGACGCCGGCCGGCCCGCCGGTCAGCCGGATGCGTGGGAACCGGGCGGGGCGCCCCACGCACGGTGGTCGAAGCCCGCGCCGGCAGCCCGTCGGCGGCCCGGGGCGCCGCTGCCGCTGGCCGGGCGCGTCGCGAAGCGGCGCGCTCAGGCCCCTCGTACGGAGCGCACAGAACCGTCACAAGGTCGCCCGCCAGGCTCGGGACCGCCGCCGAGAGCACGGCGGCCCCGGCGCCCTCCCCGGGCGCCGGCGTGCCCACGGGAAGGAGGTGACAACTCATGCGACTGCACGCACGGCATCTCGTGGCGTCCGTGGCCGTCGTCGGCGGGCTCGTCGGCGGGATGGCCGTCGGCGCCCACGCAGCCACCAGCGCGGGCTCGTCCGCGGTGTCGACGACCGCCGCCGGCGCCACCGGCTCCGGTGGCTCGACGGGCTCGACCGGCTCGTCGGCCGCCAACGGCTCGGCCGGCTCCGCTGGATCGTCGGCCGCCAACGGCTCGGCCGGCTCCGCTGGATCGTCGGCCGCCAACGGCTCGGCCGGCAACGGCGCTGGGTCGGGGACGACCCACAACTGCCCGCACGACGGCAGCGGCGGCTGAAGCACCGGGTCGGCGGACCGGCCTACCCGACGGCCCCGGCGGTGCGGTGGGCCCGACGCACGAGTGGCGCGGGCCCGCCGCCCGCCGCCGGCACCCCCCATTCAGGCACCCCGCAGCCCTTCGGGCCAGAACGACGGGACGACGCCGCTCTCGCACGGCCGGGCGAGCAGGAAACCCTGGTAGAGGTCGCAGCCCAGGCGGCGTGCCGCGTCGCGCTGCGTCGGGGTCTCCACGCCCTCGGCGATGACCCGAACGCCCAGGCCGTGGCCGAGCTCGGCGACGACGGACACGATGTGGTCGTCCTGGTGGCTGGTGCCGATGCCTTCGACGAAGGCCCGGTCGATCTTCAAGAAGCTCACCGGCAGCCGCTTGAGCTGGCTGAGCGACGAGTACCCGGCGCCGAAGTCGTCGACGGCGAGCCGGAGGCCGGCCCCGCGCAGGTCGTCGAGGACTCGGGCGATGTGCGGGTCGTCGGCGACGAACCCCGACTCGGTGATCTCGAGCACCACGGCGGACGGCGACAGGCCGCTGCGCCGCAGCGCCTCGTCGACGGCGGGAACCAGGTCCGAGCCCTCGAGCTGGCGCGGTGACACGTTCACGGCCACGAACGCCCCCTCGGCACCGGGGTGGCGGGCCCGCCAGCGGGCCATCTGCGAGAAGCTCTGCACGAGCACCCACGAGCCGAGCGTCACGATCAGCTCCGACTCCTCGGCGAGACCGATGAAGCGGGCCGGCATCAGGAGCCCGCGGCTCGGGTGCTCCCACCGCACGAGCGCCTCGAGGCCGACCACCCGCCCGTCGGCGAGCGAGCCGACAGGCTGGTACACCACCCGCAGCTCGCCGTTGGCGACCGCGGCCCGCAGGTCGTGCTCGAGCTCCAGGCGGCCGCCGATCTCGTCGCGCAGCCCCGCGTCGAAGAGGGCGACGCGGCCCCGGTGCCGGGCCTTGGCCTCCAGCATCGCCAGGTCAGCGTCCTGCAGCAGGCGCGCCGCGTCGCGCTCGGCGGGATCCGCACGCACGACCCCGACGCTCACGCCCAGGTTGAGCGTGCGCCCCGACGCCAGCCGCAGCGGCCGCCCCAGCCCGACGCGTAGCTGCTCGGCCCACGAGACCGCCCCCTCGGTGCCCTCGACGTCGGTGAGGAGGGCGGCGAAGGCGTCACCGTGGATCCGGCCGACGACGGCACCAGGGGGGACGGCGTCGGCCAGCCGGTGGGCGACGGCACGCAGCACCTCGTCGCCGGCGACGTGGCCCAGCGAGTCGTTCACCATCTTGAACCGGTCGATGTCGATGACGAGCAGGACCGCGCCCCCGACGGCGGCGTCGTCGGCGACGACCTCGCCGATCCGGGCCAGCAGGCCGGTGCGGTTGAGCAGCCCGGTCAGCACGTCGTTGCGAGCCTCCCAGGCCAGGCGGTCCATGAGCTGCTTGCGCTCGGTGATGTCGGAGACCGAGCAGACGACCACGGCGCCGTCAACCGACTGGTCGTCGTCCAGGCGGCGGGTGTTGACCGACAGCCACTGGCGCGCCCCGGCGTCGCCGACGACGCCGAGCACCGCGTGCGAGCGGGTGGCCTGGCGCTTGAGCGCCCGGGCCACCGGCAGGTCGTCGGCGGACAGCGCGCTGCCGTCGACCGCCCAGACGATCCCGCCACCGGTGATGACGGCGTCGCCGCGGCCGCGTTGCAGCCGCTGGCCCAGGATCCGCACCGCGGACTCGTTCGCCGCCTGCACCGCACCGTCGCGGTCGAGCACGACGACGCCCTCCTCCAGGGCGGCGACGGCGGTGGCGTACCGGCGCTCCACGGCGAGCCGGGCGCGATGCGCCTCCTCGGCCGCCTTGCGCTCGGAGATGTCGTGGAGGATGACCTGGTACGCGGGCCGGCCGCCCCACGTCGTGAGGGCACCGGCGGACTCCACCGTCACCTCGGTCCCGTCGGCTCGCAGGACGACCAGCTCGTGGCCCTTCGCCACCTCGCCGGGCTCGTTCAGCTGGGCCAGGCGGTTCGCCATGGGCGCGACCTGGTCGGGCCGGAGGAACGACACGATGGGCCGGCCGATGCCCACCTCGGGCCGGTCGACGCCGACCAGCCGGGCCGCAGCCTGGTTGGCGTACACGAGGATGCCGTCCTGGTGGACGATCACCGCGTCGGGTGAGTTCTCGACCAGGAGCCGCAGCCGCTCGGAGACCTCGGGGCTCGTCCACTGGCCGGCCTCGTCGGCGGGCTCCCGCCGCGCCGCGCGCGCCACCGTGCCGACCAGGCGGCGCCCGCCGCCGCTCGGGACGCTCACGGCCCGCACCACGAGGGTCTGGGACGTGCCGTCGGCCAGGACGACCTGCTGCGAGAGCTCGTAGGTGTCACAGACGATCTTGGCCCGGACGCTCTCGATGAGCGGGCCGAGGACGGCATCCCCGAGCTCCGCCTCGCTGACCGGACGCACAGGGCCCGGACCCCCGGCACGTGGCGACGCAGGGACCCAGAACGTGCCGCCCGGCGTCTCGAGCCCGAGGATCCTCGTCAGCGGGACGTGCCACTGCACCCGCTCGGGAAGGTCGGCGTCCACCTCCCACAGCGCAACCTCGGCCATGCCAGCGAGGAGCCCCAGGCGCTGCCGGTCGTCGATCGTGGGCAGGTCGACCGAGCGCACGGCAGCCAGGTTCGGCGGCGTGGCGCTGAGGTCCACCCGTGGCTGGGCCATGGGTGGGGTATCGGATCAATGGCGGCGTTCCTTGAGTGTCGATGAGCGGCACGACCGGCACGCCGATCCCACCGTGACCGTGCGTGGCAATCGATCGGTCGGTCGCCGGCACCCTTCCCACGATGTGCGCGTTCGCTCGCGGCCCCTTCGGGCGACCTGCCGTCAACGTCCGGCCACCTTTTTCCTTCCGCCACGCTGACCGACGCCATGCACCGCGTTCGGCCACCACCTGATTCTGCCCTATCCCCTGGCCGGAACCGTGGATCTCTACCATCCGGTCGGTTGGCGCCATCGGGTGCCGCCTGGAGGTGCGCCATCCCCGCAGCGACGACGGCTCGCACGCCGCACGGGGCCTGGGGGCGCAGGACCCCGGACACGGGCGCCACCGTCCCTCCGACATCCCCTCCACAGCCCCCGGGCATCCCCGCCACAGCCCGTCCGACATCCCCACCCCGGCCCGTCGGACATGTGCGCCACGGCCCCTCGGGCATCACCTCCACCGTGCCCGGGCGGCCGGCGCGCACCACCCCGGACAGGCGCCGTCCGCCGACCACGGGTCGAGGTCGACCGGAACCACGGCACGCGGTCACCCATGAGGCCCGCTCGAGCTCGGGCGGGCTCGACGACGGGCGTTCGGCTGCGCACGACCAACCCGCGCTGCCGGATCGCTCGCATAGTGCCGAAAAGAGCCACCCACCGTGAGTCTTTGCCGGCGAAGTGGAATTCAATTCTGCCAATGGGCCTTTCGGTCTTTCTTTGGCGCCTCGCGTCCCATACGATGCAGCCGTTGCCGGCAACACCGAGGGGGATCCACTACCAGTAGGGGAACGATCACATGCGGCACTCCTCAGCCAACGCAACCTTCACGACACGCCGGCCCAGTCCGGTTTCCGTCGTCGGGCTCGGCGCGGTCAGCGGCTACGGCTGGGGTCGAAAGCTGCTCTGGGAAGGTCTCTACAGCGGCCAATCAGCCGATCGACGTATGCCCGGATTTTCGCCGGTGTTCGACGACGACTGGGGCTGGATTGCACCGATCGAGGAGGGCGGCGACCCTGCCGATGGGCCGTCGCGGTACAGCCGTGCCGTGCGGTTCGCCGCCCGCGAGGCCGTCCACGACGCCCTGGACCGGGGATGGCGCCCCGGACCGAGCGTCGGGTTCGTGCAGGGCCAGACCCTGGGCGATGTGGACATGTGGATGTCGTTCATCCGCTCGGGACCCGAGCAGATCACCCCGCGTCACTGGCTCGGCATGATGCCGTCGACGACGACGATGGAGGTCATGCGCGAGTTCGACTTCCACGGGCCCACGATGTCGGTCACCGCCATGTGCGCGTCGGGCATCGCCGCGCTGCTCACCGCGAAGATGTGGATCGACACCGGCGTCGCCACTGACGTCCTCGTCATGGCCTCGGACCTGTCGCTGACGCCGGAGAACTGCCGCGCCGTGACCATGCTCGGCCCCGGGGTCGTCGACCGCACCTCTTTCGACGTCTGCCGGCCCTTCCAGGAGGGCAGTCGAGGCTTCGTCGGGGGTGAGGCGTCGATCGCCATGCTGGTGACCTCGTCGGGCGACCCGGGTTACGCGGCCGTCCTCGGCGGCGCCATGACGCACGAGGGCTTCCACGCGGTCGCCATCCCGCCCAACGCCCCCCACGTCCGTCGATGCATGACCGACGCGATCGCCGACGCCGGGCTCAGGCCACAGGACATCGCCTACCTGAACGCCTACGGCAACGGGAACAAGCTCTCCGACGATGCGGAGCTCGCCGTCTTCGATGAGCTGCTCACCGAGGCGGAGGGGCTGTTCGCCATCAAGCCCCTGGTCGGGCACTGCATGAGCGCCGCCGCCGCCGTCGAGATCATGGCTTCGCTGTTCGGGTTCGTCACCGGTGTGATCCCCGCCCCGCCCCGCCTCGGCCGCGGCCACCCCAAGCTCCTGGACGGGCCCACGGCATGCGTCGAGGGCCCGGTCCTCAAGACCGCCTTCGGGTTCGGCGGGCACAACGCCGCCGTCGTCCTGGACGCTGCGGCCGGCTGAGCCGCACGCCGCCCGGCCGAACCGCACGCCGCCCGGCCGAACCGCACGCCGCCCGGCCGAACCGCACGCCGCCCGGCCGAACCGCACGCCGCCCGGCCGAACCGGCTGCGGCCGAAGCCGGCGCTTCGCGCTGCCCGTCAGGCTGCGGCGGACCGGCTCACGAGCCGGGGTTCCTCACGACCCGATGTGCTCCGCGGGGACGGACCCGAGCCGCCCGGCCTGGTAGTCCTCGAACGCCTCGGCGATCTCGGCCTTGGTGTTCATGACGAACGGTCCGTAGGCGAACACCGGCTCGCCGATCGGCTGGCCGCCGAGGAGCAGCACGTCCAGGTCGGGGGTCACCGAGTCCTGCCGAGGGTCGGCCTCCACCACCACGGTGTCGCCGTCCCCCAGGACCGCGAGCTGGCCACCCGCGACGGGACGAC
>JAJZYI010000371.1 GCA_021798135.1 Actinomycetes bacterium
GGCGAGCCGTCCGAGCGGGGCGCCGTGCCCGGTGACCAGGATCCCGCTGGCCAGGTTCCCGCCGGCCAGGCTCCCGCCGGCCACGACCTCGGCAGCCAGGACCTCGCCGGCCAGGTTCCTGCCGGCCGGGACGTCGGCAGCCAGGACGTCGGCGGCCAGGACGTCGGCAGCCGGGACGTCGGCAGCCAGGCCCCCGGTGCCGAGGCGGCCGCCAGCGCGGACGCCGGCACGGCTGCCGGGGGCGGCGAGCCCGGGGAGGGCCTGCTGCGGCGGACGCTGGTCGCCTACGACGAGGAGGTCAGCGCCGCCCTGCAGCTCGCCCTGGCGGCTCCCGTCGGCGTGGAGCAGGTACGGGCGCTGCACAACCGCGTCGTGCCGGCCGTCGCGGTGCACGACGCCGTCGTCGAGTGGGCGCTGTGCCCGGTCCTCGACGGCCTGGCCGAGGGGCGCGACCTGGCCGACCTGCTCCGCCGGGGGTGCGCTGAGCGGGCGGCCCTGGTGCGCCGGTTCCAGGAGGTCACCCGGGGCGTGACCGCCGACAACGTCGGCCGGACGGCTGGCGACGTGGTCGACGAGGTGCTGCAGGGCCTGTGGCGCAGCTTCGACGACCATGCCCGGGACGAGACGGCCGAGGTCGGCGAGGTGCTGGCGGCGGCCGCCGGCGTGCTCGCGCCCGAGGTCGTGGTGGACCGGATGGCGGCCGAGGCGCGCCACGCGCCCACCAGGGTGCACTGGGCCGACGTGCGGCGGCCGCGCTCGGCGCTGGCCAAGGACCTGGCCCGGCGCCTCGACCGGTGGGCCGACTGGGTGGACGCCCACCACGGCTGGGCGGAGCCGGTCGGTGCCCGCCTGTCGCCGCGCACGCAGCAGGTGGACGTGCTGCGGCGCGGGGCGGCGCAGTTCACCGTCGGGCAGCTGCTCCAGAGCTACGACTCGTCGGTCGACGAGCTGGCCGGCGACCTGGACCGGGCGACCACGGATGCCGAGCGGGGGGAGGCGGCGCGGCGCCTGTGCGCGGCCATCACCATCCACGACTCGGTGCTCGGCGGTGTCCTCGCCCCGCTGCTCCAGGCCGTCCCCGGCGGTGCCGAGCAGGCCGAGCGGCTGCACCGCGGGGTGCTGCAGCGGGCGGAGCTGCTGCAGGCGTGGGAGGTCCTGCTGCACCGGGCCCGGCCGGCGGAGCTCTACGCCTCGCACCGGACGGACGTCGACGCCGTCGTGGCGCGCCTGCTCGACAGCTTCCGGGTGCACGAGCACGAGGGAACGCTGGAGGTGGCGGAGCTGCTGGCGTCCCAGCCGCCCGAGGCCTTCCGGACCAAGGCGTCGCCCCTCGACGACGTCATGTGGCCGTGGCACAGCGAGGGGCACGAGGTCCTGGCCCTGCGGATGGCCATGTGGGCCAACACCGCCCCCACCCGCCTCCACCCCCTGCTGGTGCGCCACCCCCACAGCCGGACGCTGCGGTCCTGGTTCCACGTCACCGACCACTTCCGGGACGCCTGGCACGACACCCCGGTCGAGCGGTGGCTGTTCCCCCGGCTGCCGGCCCGGCCGTTCGCCGAGCGGCTGGCCAAGCGGCGCTGACGGCACCGGAGCCGGCGCCGTCGGGCGCCGGCCGGCGCTCGCGACCCCGGTGCGAGGGAGGTGCGAGCATGGCGACGGGCGACGGCGGGGCAGCACGGGCGCGGGAGAGGCCGGTCGGGCGCGGGCGCGGCCCGGCACCGTTGCCGCCGGCATGGTTCCGACCCGCCGGCGTCCCCGTGCGGGCCGACGCCAGCCTGCTGATCATCGCCGGCCTGGTGGCCTGGAGCTTCTGGCTCCGGTTCGACACCACCGAGGCGGGCGGGCGGGCCGTCGCCATGGCGGTGGTCGCCACCGCGCTGTTCCTGGGGTCCATCCTCGCCCACGAGCTGGCCCACGCCGTCGAGGCCCGCCGGCGCGGGCTGCACGTGGAGGACATCACCCTGTACGTGTTCGGCGGTGCCACCCGCATCACCACCGACATCGCGCGGCCGGCCGACGAGGCCGCCCTGACGGCCGTGGGGCCGTGGACGAGCATCGCCCTGGGGTGCGGGTTCGGCCTGGTCGCCCACGCGGCCGGCGGCGGCCCGGTCGGCGAGGTGGCCGGCGAGCTGGGGTGGCTCAACGTCGTCCTCGGCGCCTTCAACCTGCTCCCGGGGGCGCCCCTCGACGGCGGTCGCCTGCTCGACGCCGCCGTCTGGCGCGTCACCGGCGACCGGGCCCGGGCCGCGCGGGTCGCGTCGAGCGCCGGGCAGGCGCTCGGCGTCCTGCTCGGCGCCCTCGGCGTGGCCGAGATGCTGCTCGTCTCCGGTGGCTTCGTCGGTGGCCTGTGGCTGCTGCTGATTGGCTGGTTCCTGGCTCAGGCCGCCGGCTCGGAGCGCGAGGTGGCGGCCCTGCGCCAGGCTCTGCGCGGCCGGCGGGTGCGGGACGTGGCGTCCCCCGTGGCCGCCGTGCCGGCCGGGGGCGGCGTGCAGGAGGCCGTGGCGGCATGCCTCCGCCTGGGCCGGACCGACGCCGCCCTCGTCACCGACCGCGCCGGCGTGGTCGTGGGGGTGCTCGACGTGGCCGCGGTGTCGCGCTCGGCGCCGTGGCAGCGCCGTTCCAGGTCGGCCGGCGTGCCCATGACGCCGGTCGACGCGCTGATGGCGCCGGTCGACGTGCTGCCCGCCGTGCAGGCCGACGCGCCCGCCACCGACCTGCTGCCCCTGGTCGGTGGCGCGCCGGTGGTGGTGCTCGAGGGCAC
>JAJZYI010000372.1 GCA_021798135.1 Actinomycetes bacterium
GCACGGCCGTGGCTGACCGCACCGGTCGCCACGACGGCGCCGGCCCCGTCCCCGGCGAGGGCCGAGACCCCGGCGCCGGTCGAGACCCCGGCGCGGGCCGAGACCCCGGCGCCGGCCTGGACCCCCTGGACGGCACCCCGGGCGGCACGCCACCGCTCCCGGGGGCCACCACGCTCGCCGGGCTGCGCGGCGGTGTCGAGCGCTCCGGCTTCGTGAGCGTCGTCGGCCGCCCCAACGTCGGCAAGTCCACGCTCGTGAACCGCCTGGTCGGCACCAAGGTGTCGATCACGTCGCCGCGGCCGAACACCACACGCCGCCCCGTGCGCGGCGTCCTGCACGCGGTGCGGGCCCAGGCCGTCTTCGTCGACACGCCCGGGCTGCACCGCCCGCGCACGGCGCTCGGCCAGCGGCTCAACGACCACGTGGCCGAGGCGCTCGACGACCTCGACGTGGTCGCCGCCGTGGTGGACGCCACCGCGCCGGTCGGGCCGGGTGACCGGCTGGTGCTGGAGCGTGCGCTCGGAGCGGCGCGCACGGCAGGGCCGGCCGAGGCGGCTCCGGGACGCGGCCTGCTGGTGGTCGTCACCAAGACCGACGTCGCCCGGCCGCAGCAGGTGCTGGAACGGCTGGCCGAGGCCGAGGCCACCGTCCGAGCCGAGCTCGGGCCGAGCCACGCCGTGGAGCTGTTCCCGGTCTCGGCGGTCTCCGGCGCGGGGGTCCCGCCGCTCGTCGACGCCATCATCGACCGCCTGCCGCCGGGCCCCGCCTACTACCCCGAGGAGATGGTGAGCGACGTCCCCGAGGCCTTCTGGGTGGCGGAGCTCGTCCGCGAGCAGCTGCTGCACGCCACCCGCGAGGAGCTGCCGCACGCCATCGCCTGCCGGGTCACGGAGTGGGAGTGGCCTCGCGTGCGGGTGGAGATCGTGGTCGAGCGCTCGTCGCAGAAGGCGATCGTGATCGGGCGCGGGGGGGCCGTCCTCAAGGCGGTGGGCATCGCGGTGCGCCGCCAGCTCCCGCCCGGTACCCACCTGGAGCTGCACGTCGTGGTGCACAAGCACTGGCAGCAGCGCCCCGACGCCATCGAGCGCCTCGGCTACTGACCACCCGGTCCTCCCGGCGCGCCGCTGCAACTTGCCGGCGCCGCCGCGGCACCGGCCGCGATCGACCGGAGGAAGCGGTGGACCTCCTGGCGGTCCACCGTCCGCCGCATGGGCGGGACCACGGCCAGCAGGGCCGCCCGGTAGCCGGCGGTCGCCAGGCGCCGGTCGAGCACGGCGACGACGCCCCGGTCCGTCGAACGCCGGACGAGCCGTCCGGCGCCCTGGGCCAGCAGGGTGGCCGCCCGGGGCAGGTCGATCGACTGGAAGGCCGCCGGGCCGGCCCGGTCCCGGCGCGCCTGCAGGAGCGGGTCGTCCGGGCGGGGGAAGGGCAGGCGGTCGATCACCACCAGGCTGGCCGTGCGCCCCGGGACGTCCACGCCCTGCCAGAACGACATGGTGGCGAACAGGCAGCTGGCCTCGTCGTCGGCGAAGGCGGACAGGAGCCGGGGCTTGGGCCGCTCGCCCTGCGCGAGCACGGGGAACGGCACCCGGGGGCGGACGGCCGCGAGCGCGGCGTCCATGGCCCGCCAGCTGGTGAACAGCGCCAGGGTCCGGCCACCGGCCGCGAGCATCAGGCCGGCCAGCTCGTCGTGGACGGCGTCGTCGGCGCCCGGCGCCCGGCGGTCGGGCAGGTGGCGGGGCACGTAGAGGAGGGCGTTCTCCCGGTACGGGAACGGGCTGCCCACGTCCACCTCGTCGGTCCGGTCACGGGGCAGGCCCAGGCGCGCCGCGACGCCGGGCGGCATGGTCGCCGAGCACAGCACCGCGGTGACCTCGGGCCAAAGGCGCGAGGCCAGCACCGGCCCCACGTCGATCGGCGTGGAGCGCAGCGCCCGCGCTCGCTCGGTGCCGGCGACCCACAGGACCCGGTCGGGGTCGTCGCCCACGGCGGTGGCGATGTCGCCGGCGAGGTGCCCGGCGGCGATGAGCGCCCTGGAGCGGCGGCTCGCCTCGGGCCCGCCGGCCCCGTCGTCGGCGGCGCGCAGCGCACGGGTGAGGTCGTCGACGCGGGCCCGGGCCGTGGCGAGGAGCGCGGCCAGGTCGGCGTCGTGCCCCAGGTCGACCCGCCGCTCCTCCGACAACGCCAGCACCCGCTGCAGCTCGTCGGCGCTGGCGGCGAGCGGCGCCAGGGGGTCGTCCCCCGACCCGACGAGCCCGCGTGCCGACGCGGCCGCCGCCCGCAGCCGCCCCGGGGTGATCTCCACGCCGAGCCCCTGGGCGATGATGTCCTCGGCATCGTGCGCCTCGTCGATGACGAGCGCGTCGTGCTCGGGGAGCACGGCGCCCCCCGAGGCCAGGTGGGCGCTCAGCAGGGCGGTGTTCACGACGACGACCTGCGCGGCTGCAGCGCGCCCCCGGGCCTGCTCGGCGAAGCAGTCGTCGCCGGACGGGCAGCGGAAGGCGCCGGGGCACTCGCGCGGCCCGACCGACACCAGCGCCCACGCCCGGGGGTCCGGCTCCGTGTCGAGCTCTGCACGGTCGCCGGTCTGCGACGTGGCCGCCCACGCCAGCAGGGCCCGGACCTCGTCGGCCAGGCGCGCGGGCGCCGGTGCGTCGCCGGCTCCCGGCCCGTGGTCGCCCCCTCCGTCGGCGCCCGGCCGGTCGCCGCCCGCGCCGTGGTCGCCTCCTCCGCTGGCGCCCGCTCGGTGGGCGCCCAGG
>JAJZYI010000034.1 GCA_021798135.1 Actinomycetes bacterium
GGTCCCGAGCGCGGCGACGATGGCCGGCACGTCGAACTTGGGGTCGTGGGTGAGGACGCAGACGGCGTCGCGCCGGCCGAGGGTCGGGCCCACCGCCGCCAGCAGGCGGTCCGGCCGGTCCACCACGACGTCGTCGGCCATGGGGAAGCGCTGCCGGGTGGCGAACACCGCCCGGGCGTCGCAGACCGTCACCCGGTAGCCGAGGACCTTGGCCATCCTGGCGAGCGCGGCGGTGAAGTCCACGGCACCGAAGATCACCATGCGCGGCGGAGGGGCGAACACCTCCACGAAGACCCCCACCGACCGCTCCCGAGCCTGCCCGCACCGGCCGTAGTGGCGGACGGCCGACAGCCCGCTGGCCAGCGATCCCAAGGCGTCGCGCCGGACGACCTCGTCGAGCCCGGCGCTGCCCAGCGAGCCGTCGGACGACCCGTCCTGGTGCACCAGCAGGCTGGCGCCGAGCGCGACCGGAGCTGCGTCCCCTTCGCCGGCACCGGACCTGCCGCTGGCGCCCGGCAGGCCGCCCGCCCCGTTGGCGCCCGACCCGCCGCTGGCGCCCGACCCGCTGGTGGCGCCCGGCAGGTCGTCGCCCGCCCCGCTGGTGCCGCCCGGCGGGTCGTCGCCCGCGGGCCCGTCGTCGGCGAGCTCGACCACTGTCGCCAGCGCCACGGGCTCCTCGTCGCGAAGCGCCCGGCTCAGCTCGTCGAAGACCGCCGGCAGCTCCCCGTCCACCAGCACGTGGATGGTCCCGCCGCACGTGAGCCCCACGGCGAACGCCTCGTCGTCCGAGTACCCGAACGTGCACCGGCGGGCGCCGCCCCCGCCCTGGAGGACCTGCAGCGCCTCGGTGACGACCGCCCCCTCGACGCAGCCGCCCGACACCGACCCGGCGACCTCGCCGGTCTCGCTCACGACCATCGCCGCGCCGGGCTGGCGCGGGCCCGACCCGTCGAGACCGACCACCCGTGCGGTCGCCACGCGCAGCCCGGCGCGCCGCCAGCGCTCGATGTCCTGCAGCACTTCCTTCACGATCGGACCTCCCCGGTGCTCGTGGCGGCGATACCCGCCCCCGTCGGCGGCCCGGGTGCCGGCAGGGCCGGCGAGTGGCCCGCCGCACCGGCGCCGGCAGCGCCGCGGCCGGCTCTGGGACGGTGCGCGCCGGACGGGCTCACCGCAGGGCCGCCGCCGGCGCCGCGGCGGCGCTCGCCGGGCGGGCTCACCGCAGCACCGTCCCGGCCAGCGTCTCGAGGGAGCTGAAGGAGTGGCCCTCCACCAGCTCGTCGACGTAGGGGAGCGCGGCGGCCATGCCCCTCGCCACGGGGGCGAACCCGGGGCTCGCCTTCCAGGGGTTGACCCACACGAGCCGGTGTGCCAGCAGGTGGAGCCGCCGCATGGCGTCGGCGAGGACGGCGGTGTCCCCGCGGTCCCAACCGTCGGACAGGACGACCACCACGGCCCCCCGCAGCATGGCGCCGGACCCGTGGCGCTCCACCAGCTCGGCGAGGGAGGGGCCCAGGCGCGTCCCCCCCGACCAGTCCCGCACGTCGCCGGCCGCCCGCTCGAGCGCCGTGTCCGGGTCCCGGTGGGCCAGCGCGGCCGTCACCCGGGTGAGGCGGGTGCCGATCGTGAACGCCTCCACCAGGGGGTGGCAGGCCTCGGCGGCGTGCACGAAGTGGAGCATGGCGCGGGCGTACGGGGCCATCGAGCCGCTCACGTCGCACACGAACACCAGGCGCCTCGGCCGCGTGCCCGTCGCCGACCAGGAGCGCCGCAGCGCTTCGCCCTCGGTCCCGAGCGCGTTCCGCACGGTCCGGCGGAGGTCGACGCGGTCGCCGCGCCGGGCCGGCCGGCGTCGCCGGCACGGGCGCCGGACCCCGGCGAACCGCAGCGAGGCGAGCAGCCGGTGGACCCGGTCCAGCTCCTCCTCGGTGCACGCCGCGAAGTCCTTGGCCCGGAGGACCTCGAGCGGGGTGTAGCGGGCCAGCGCCACGAGCTGCTCGGCGCCCGCCGCGGCCGGCCCCTCGTCGTCCCCGGGCCCGCCGGCGGGCCCGGGAGCTTCCCGCCGGCGGCCGCCGGCCGCTCCCGACGGCGTGCTGCCGGCGGGGTCCAGCGCGGGACCGTCCGGGTCCGGGCCCGCAGGCTGCGCCGCAGGCGGCTCCGGCGCGCCGGTACGCTCGGCACCTGCCCGCCAGAAGTCGTCGAAGGCGGCGTCGTAGGCGGCGATGTCGTCGGGCCGGCGCACCAGCGTGGCGCGGCCCGCCCAGTAGACGTGGTCCCGGCGGTGCAGCCCGACAGCCGCGAGCGCCAGCGCGTACTCGGTGGACGCCCCGCCGGGCACGGCCACGCCCGCCCCTCGCAGTCGCCCGACGAAGGCCACGGCCATGCGTGCGGGCACCTCGGCCGTGACCTCGGCCGTGACCTCGGCGCGGGTCATCCGGCCCGCTCCAGCGCCGCGTCGACCAGCGAGCCGATGCCGGCGTGGCGGACCCGGTCCGCGTCGTCGCGGTCCTTCACGACCACCCCGAGGGTGGCGTCAACCGTCGGGGTGTCCAGACGGGCCCGCCCGAGCGCGGCGACGGCCACCGCCCAGTCGATCGTCTCGGCGACGCCGGGGGGCTTGCGCAGCCCCATGCCCCGCATCCGGTCCACGGCCGCCGACACCTGCCGGGCGAGGGACTCGCCGGCGGCCGGGGCACGCCGCAGCACGATGGCGACCTCCCGGTCGAAGTCGGGGTGCTCCACCCAGTGGTAGAGGCAGCGGCGGCGCAGGGCGTCGTGGAGGTCACGGGTGCGGTTGGAGGTCATGACCACCACCGGCGGGACCGTCGCCGCCACCGTGCCCAGCTCCGGCACGGTCATGGCGTGGTCGGACAGGACCTCGAGCAGGAACGCCTCGAACTCGTCGTCGGCCCGGTCGATCTCGTCGATGAGGAGCACGGGCGCCGGCTGGTCCGGCCTGCCGGCGAGCGCCGCCAGCAGGGGCCGGCGGACCAAGAAGCGCTCCGAGTAGAGCTCGTCCTCGACCTCGGTGCCGAGCGTGGCGCCGCCGGCGGTGGCCCTCGCCTCGGCGGCTCGCAGGTGCAGGAGCTGGCGGGGGTAGTCCCACTCGTATGCAGCCTGGGCGACGTCGATGCCGTCGTAGCACTGCAGCCGCAGCAGGCGGCCGCCGGTCGAGGCGGCGAGCACCTTGGCCAGCTCGGTCTTGCCCACGCCGGCCTGGCCCTCGAGCAGCAGGGGGCGGTCCAGCGCCAGGGCCAGGAAGACCGCGGTGGCGAGGCCCTCGTCCGCAAGGTACCCGTGGGCCGCGAGGGTCGCGCGCACGGCTTCGGGGTCGGCGGGCCGCTCCGACGCGCCGCCACCGGCCGCGTCGTCGTGGTCGGCCCGCCCGCCGCCACCGGCCGCGTCGTCGTGGCTGGCCCGCCCGCCGCCACCGGCGCCGGTCCCGGCCTCGCTCACCGGTGACCTCCTGCCGAGCCGGCGGGGGCCGGCCCGCCGTGCCGGTACTGGACGGCGTGGCGGGCGCCGAGGATGGGCCGGATGCGCTCGGCGATGAGGGCGAGGTGCGCTGGGTGCGAGGCGTACGCCCGGTAGCCGTCCTCGTCGTCGAAGTCGGCGACCACGGCCAGGTCTGCGTTCCCCTCGGCCACCGCGGCGTCGGTCCCGAAGCTGTAGGAGCGGATCTCGGGGATCTCGCCGGGCAGCGACCGCAGGCCGTCGAGCACGGAGCGCACCTGCTCCTCGCGGACGCCGTCCTGCCAGGTCATGAGCACCACGTGGCGGAACATGGCTACCTCCTCCTCCTGTTGCCGGCCGCCGCGGCGGGCGGGCGGCAGCACGTGTCGTCGACGGTCTCCGGCGGCGCGGTCCCCGGCGGCGCTGCGCCACGTGCGAGCCGGGTCACGGGACCATCGCCAGCCTGGCCCGAAGCGGCGCGAGCACGGCCCGCCCGGCCAGCGCGATCCGCTCGACCTGGGCCGGCGTGTCGTCCTCGGGGAACAGCAGGCGCAGGGCCAGGTGGACGTGGTCGAATCCCCGGAGGTCGTCGAGGTAGCCCAGCAGCGCCTCGACGACCGCCGGCCCGCTGCCGGCCACGTGCACGTACCGGTCGATCGAGCCGAGGGCGAGGTCGTCCCCGTCCCCGTGCCGGGTGACGCCGACCCTCCCGGCGTACACGTCGCTGCCGGCCTGGATGCGCTCGTAGGCGGCCTGCTGGTACGAGAAGCCGCGACGGGCCGCGTCGGCGCTCCCACCGTCGTCGGTGAGCAGGACCGTCACGTTCGCGGCGAACGTGAACGGGCGGGTCCGGCCGGCGAGCTGAAGGCGCAGGCGCGCGGCGCTCTCCCGCACGACCTCGGGGTCGCCGCGCCCGACCAGGTGCCCGTCGGCGCAGCGGGCGGCTCGGCGCAGGGCGGCGGGGGCGTAGCCCCCGAGCCACACGGGTATGCCGCCTGGGCGCACGGGCGTCGGCGTCACCCGGGCGTCGGCCAGCTCGAAGTGGGTGCCGCTCCACGAGAAGGGCTCGCCCTCCCAGCTCAGCCTGAGGATCTCGAGCGTCTCGTCGAGGCGGCCGCCGCGCTGCGACGGCTCGACGCCGAAGGTCCGCAGCTCGCGCTCGTGGTACCCGGCGCCCAGGCCCAGCACCAGCCGGCCCCCGCTCAGGTTGTCGACCACGCTCGCCTCCTCGGCCAGACGGACGGGGTGGCACAGCGGGCCGACGACGACGCCGGTGCCGAGCCCGATCGTTCGGGTCGCCTGGGCGAGGGCGGCGAGGAGCACGAGCGGCGACGGGAGGTAGCCGTCGGGGAAGCCGTGGTGCTCGCTGACCCAGAACACGTCGAAGCCTGCGTCCTCGCTGGCCCGCGCCAGGACGCCGGCGTCGCCGTAGTGCGGCCTCGCCCTCGCGCTCGGCTGCTGCCCGGTGTAGAGGGCGACGCCGAACGACACACCCGGGGGCCCGGTGCGCCCGTCCACCGGCACCATCACGGCACCATCAACACCGACGGCACCATCAACACCGACGGCACCATCAACACCGACGGCACCATCAACACCGACGGCACCATCAACACCGACGGCACCATCAACACCGACGGCACCATCAGTACGCGACCTCGTTCCCGTCGGCGTCCAGCAGCGCGATCGCCCGGCCGGGGCAGTTCCGGGCGATCGCCAGCAAGCGCTCGTCGTCCAGCACCTCGGGGTCGGGGACGGTCTCCGCCAGCTCGTCCCCGTCGAAGCGGAAGACGCCGGGTGCGTCGGCCACGCACTTCCCCGAGCTCATGCAGAGATCCTGGTCGATCCTGACGTGGTATCCCATGGCTCCCTCCGATCCTCCGTCCGGTGTCGTCCGTCCGGGCGCCCGCCGCCGCGGCGGCCGCCGGGTGGTTCACTGCAGGCCGGCAGCGCCACCGCCGTCGACCGGGATCGCCGCCCCGGTCAGGAACCTCGCCTGCTCCGAGCACAGGAACGCCACGACGGCGCCGAAGTCGTCGGGGTCGCCGACCGTGCCGGTGGGGATCGACGCCGCCAGCGCCGACGTGTCGTCGCCCACGAGCGACCTCACGCGCTCGGTGGCGTGGTACCCGGGCTGCACGGAGTTCACGGTGACGCCGTCGCCGGCGACCTCGGTGGCCAGGGTCTTGAGGAACCCGGTGGCTCCGGCCCGGGCCGTCGTCGACGTGATGAGGTTGGCGATCGGCTGGCGCACGGTGATGGACGTGATGGCGACGATCCGGCCCCAGCCCCGGGACCGCATCGCCGGGACCGCCGCGGTGCACATGGCCACCACCGACAGGAGGTTCATCGCCACGGCCCGCTCGTAGTCGCCCAGGGTCGCCGTCGCGAAGGTCGCGGCCGGCGGGCCGCCGGCGTTGGTGACCAGGATGTCGAGGCCGCCCAGGGCGTCGGTGGCGCGCCGGACGAAGTCCTCGGCGCCCTGCGGGGTGGCGACGTCGGCCGGGACCGGGACCGAGCCGGAGCCCAGCCGCTCGGCGGCCGCCTCGGTGCGTGCCCGGTCACGCCCGCAGACGGCGACGGTCGCGCCTTCGGCCACCAGCGCCCGCGCCGCGGCGAAGCCCAGGCCGGCGGTCGCCGCCGCCACCGCGGCCCGCCGGCCCTGCAGGTGCAAATCCATGGGACGCTGACCCTCCCCGTACGGCATGCTGTTCGGCGTCTCCGGCACGCCCCAGGGGCGCCGGCGCCGCACGCGCCGGCACGGCCCCGAGGCTCGGCCGCCGGCACGGCACGTGGCCGCCGGCCGGCCCGCGACCGTGGACATGCCGGGCGGTCGTCGCTACTGTAGCAGTCGTCAGTCTTATGACGACGGCCGCGAGCGACGTCGTCGCCCGCGGCCGCGACGCACGCCGACAGCCACCGGCCAGGCCGGTCCGTCAGCCATGGAGGGGGTGCTCGAGATGGCAGATCTGCTGCTCAAGGGGGGGTCGCTGATCGACGGCACCGGCGCGCCGGCCCGGCCGGGCACGTCGGTGCTGGTGAGCGGCGACCGGATCGCCGCCGTCGGCCCCGAGGCCGAGCGTGCCGCCTCCGAGCCCGGCGCGACCGTGGAGGTGGTGGACGTCTCCGGCCTGACGGTGATGCCGGGCCTCATCGACGCGCACTGCCACGTGACGCTGGGGGAGCCGGCGTCGAACGACGAGCTGTTCCACCACCGCGAGCCGGCGTTCTCCGCCCTGCTGGCCGCCTTCAACGTCGGCAAGATCCTGCGGGCCGGGGTCACGAGCTTCGTCGACGTGGACGGGATCCACGACATCGGCGTGGCGCTGCGCGACGCCATCGCGGCGGGCATGGTCGAGGGGCCCACCATGCGGTCCGGCGGCTACGCGCTCATGACGGCCGTGGGCGGGACCGCGGGCAGGATGATCCCCGACGAGGGCACGGCCGGCTACGCGGAGGTCGTCCGGTCCAAGGACGAGATGGTCCGGGCCACCCGCAGGCAGATCAAGAACGGCGCCGACCTCATCAAGATCCACGCCACCGGCAACATCCCGTCGCGCCGGGGGGAGTCCCAGGTGTGGACGCTCGAGGAGCTGAAGGTCGTCTGCGACACCGCCCACGACCTCGGGGTCCCCGTGGTGGCCCACTGCCGGGGATCGGACTGCACCCGGGACGCGGCCAACGCCGGCGTCGACGTCATCTACCACGCCTCCTACATGGACGACGACGCGCTCCAGGCGATCATCGACAACGGGGCGTCGCTGTGCCCCGTGTTCACCTTCCTCGCCAACCTGGCCGAGCACGGCGCCAAGGCGGGCGCGACGTCGACCGCGCAGGACGTGTTCCGCGGCGAGATGGAGCAGACCGGGGCCATGGTGAAGCGCGCCTTCGACGCCGGGGTGCCCGTCTTCTGCGGATCGGAGAGCGGCTTCTCCATCACGCCCTACGGGCACTGGCACCACCGCGAGATGGAGGTCTTCGTGGAGCAGCTCGGCATGACGCCGCTCCAGGCGATCATGTGCTGCACCAAGAACGGGGCCGTCGCCATGGGCGAGGTGGGCGAGGTCGGCACCATCGAGCCGGGGCTGCGCGCCGACGTGCTCGTCCTCGACGGCGACCCGGTGGCCGACATCGGCGTCCTCGGCGACCGTTCGAGGTTCCGGCACCTGCTGCTGCGCGGCACCCCCGTCGACCTGTCGAGGCCCTGGCCGGAGCGCCGGCCGGTGCCGGGCGAGCGGGTCGTCGCCTGGTCCGCCGTGCCGCTCACGTGGGACCTCGTGCACCCGTGACGGCGGCCCCCGCCGCGGCAGCCCGCCGCGTCCCCGACCCGTGGCGCGCCTCAGATGCCCGCCGGCTCCAGGCGCCGTCGCCAGGTCGCGAGGTCGACGTAGTCGCGCACCTCGGTGATCAGCCCGGCGCCGGGGTCCACCTGGAACACGCCGTGGCACTCGATGGCGTACTCGGCGCCGTCGATCCAGAAGCGGTCGACGCGCTCCAGGTGGGCGCGGTCGTGCAGGTAGGCGGCGCTCACCACGTCCCAGCGCACGCGCTGGGCGCGCCCGAGGATCGGGGCGAACAGCGCCCGGACCCCGGCGGGGCCCTCGACGGGGGGGTTCGGCACGTTGGCGTAGCGCGCCCCCGGCGAGAAGCACCGGCCCACGGCGTCGAGATCGCGGCGCTCCACGGCCTGCAGGAACGCCTGGATGACGGGCTCCGAGCTCACCGGAAGAAGGATAGGACACCGTGCAACTCGCTCTCGTGACCGGGGCGGCCAGGGGCATCGGCCTGGCCATCGCCGGGCGGCTGGCCGCTGACGGCTTCCGGACCGTGCTGCTCGACCGCGACGGCGGGCAGGTCGCCGCGGCCGCCGCCGGCATCCCCGGTGCCGTCGGCGTCACGGCCGACGTCGCCGACGAGGGATCGGTGGACGCGGCCCTCGACGGCCTGGGCGCCGTGCCGCGCGTCCTGGTGAACAACGCCGGCATCGTCCGCTTCGGCCCGCTCATGGACCTGGGTGCCGACGACTTCCGCGCCGTGGTCGACGTCAACCTGGTGGGCACCTTCGTCACGGCGCGGGCTGTGGCCAGGCGCATGGCCCGGTCCGGCGGCGGCGCCATCGTCAACATCACGTCGATGAACGGCGTCGCGCCGGGACCCAACGCCGGCGCGTACGGTGCCACCAAGGCGGGCATCGCCCTGCTGACCCAGCAGATGGCCGTCGAGTGGGGCGGGTTCGGCATCCGGGTCAACTGCGTCGCCCCCGGCATGATCAACGCCGGGATGTCCGAGCCGATCTTCGCCGACGCGGCGGTGCGCCGGGCCCGGGAGTCGAAGGTGCCGCTGGGGCGGCTCGGTACGAGCGGGGACATCGCGGCCGCCGTCGCCTTCCTGGCCTCCGACGACGCCGCCTACATCACCGGGCAGAACCTGCTGGTGGACGGCGGCGTGACCATGAGCATCATCGCCAGCCTCCCCCGGCCCGAGGAGGTCGACTCGGTGGGGATGCGGTCGTGAAGGCCGTGGTGACGGGCGCCGGACGGGGCATCGGGGCGGTGATCGCCGGCCGGCTGGCCGCCGAGGGCGCCGAGGTGGTCCGGCTCGACCTCGACGGCCCCGCCGGGACGCACCGCTGCGACGTGGGCGACGCCGCCGCGGTCGCCGCGCTGGCGTCGGAGGTCGGCGACGTCGACGTGCTGGTGAACAACGCCGCCATCTGGCGCTTCGCACCTCTCGAGGAGGTCACGCCGGACGACTTCGAAGCCGTCCTGCGGGTCAACGTCGTCGGCGCGTTCAACTGCACCCAGGCGTTCGGCCGCGCCATGCTCCGCCGGGGGTCGGGGGCGATCGTCAACATCATCTCGATCGCCGCGCCGCTCGCCGACCCCGGCGTGGGCGCCTACTCGGCGTCCAAGGCGGCGCTGCTCGCCCTGACCCGCCAGGTGGCGGTGGAGTGGGGGCCCCGCGGCATTCGCTGCAACGCCGTGGGGCCGGGCTTCGTCCCCACGCCGGGGACCTCCTTCTACGACGACCCGGGCGTGCGCGACGCCCGCAGCGCCGCCGTGCCGCTGCGCCGTCTCGGGACCCCCGACGACGTCGCCGACGTCGTGGCCTTCCTGGCGTCGGAGCGGGCCTCGTACGTGACCGGCCAGGCGCTCTACGTCGACGGCGGCGTGTCGCAGTCGCTCATGGAGCAGCTTCCCTCCCCCGGAGGTGACGGCGCCCGGGCGGCGCAGGGAGCGGCCCGGTGACGAGGAACCTGCTCCTGTCCGGCGGCACCGGCCACCCCTTCGAGCAGACCTCCGCCCTGCTCGCCGGCATCATCGGCGCCGCGGGCATCGAGTCCGACGTGCAGGACGACCTGGTGGCCGGCATCGGCCGGCTGGAGCGGCCCGGTGCCTACGCCATGGTGACCGTCAACGCGCTGCGGTGGCGGATGCTCGCGGAGCGGTACGCGCCGCTGCGACCGGGGAACGCCCTGTCGCTGCCCGAGGCGTCCCGTGCGGTCCTGCAGGCCTTCGTCGGGGGTGGCGGGTCGCTGCTCGCTGTCCACACCGCCTGCATCTGCTTCGACGACTGGCCGGAGTGGGGCGACATCGTGGGGGCGGCGTGGGACTGGGACCGCTCCTGCCACCCGCCGCTGGGCCCCGTCCACGTGACGGTGCGCGGCGGCGCGCACCCCGTGGTCGACGGCGTGACCGACTTCGACATCGTCGACGAGGCGTACGGCTTCCTCGACGAGCGCGACGACGTCGAGCCGCTCGCGACCGCCGCCCACGGCGGCAGGGACCACCCCCTGCTGTGGGCCCGGCGGTACGGGCGGGGCCGCGTCGTCTACAGCGGCCTCGGCCACGACGAGCGCAGCTACCGGCACCCGTCCTACCGCAGGATCCTGGCGCAGGCCGTCGCGTGGCTGGCGCCGGGCGGGGCGCCGCCGGCGACAGGGGCACCGGAAGGGACCGGTCGGCGGCCGCAGCCGGCCGGCAGAGGGAGGACGTGACATGACCGTGACCGCGGATGGCGTCGGCGGGCTGCTGGTGTCGACGGCCGCCCAGGCGAAGGAGGTGTTCCGGCAGCGGAACCTGCGCCAGGGCCTGTACGACGCGGGGCGCGTGGTGATGGCCGACGTGCTGGTCAACCTCCACGGTGACGAGCACCGCGACCGGCGCCGGCTGGAGAACCGCCTGTTCCGCCGCGAGACCTTGCTCCACTACGAGCGGGACCTGTTCCCCGGCGTCATCGCCGCCACGCTCGAACCGCACGTGGCGACCGGCCGAGCCGAGCTCGTCTCCCTCGGCCACGAGCTCATGATGAACCTCGCGGCGGTGAACGCCGGTGTCGACCGCACCGAGGGCACGGCCGAGGAGACCCACCGCCTGTACGGCTACATGATGAAGTTCATCGAGGGCGCCACCATGGCCCACGCGAGGTCCGACCGCGACGCGCTCAGCCGGGAGATCGCCGCCGCGCTCGACGCGTTCGACCGTGAGTTCCTCCGCCGGTCGGTGGCACGGCGCACCGATGCGCTGGAGCGCGCCGCGCGCGGCGAGCTGGCCGAGGACGAGCTCCCCCGCGACGTCCTGACGGTCCTGCTGCGCAACGAGGACCGGCTCCAGCTGACCGACGACGTGCTGCTGCGGGAGATAGCGTTCTTCCTCCTCGCCGGCGCCCACACCTCGGCGACCGCGTTCACCCGCACGATCCACCACGTCCTCGAGTGGACCGCCGACCGGCCCGAGCAGCGGGAGCGCGTCACCGCCGACCGGTCCTTCGTGCAGCGCTGCGTGCTCGAGACCGTCCGGCTCAACCCGTCGAGCCCCGTCGCCGTGCGTCGTGCCCTGGAGGACGTGGTGCTGTCGGACGGCACCGCCGTCCGCGCCGGCGAGATCGTGACGATCGACCTGGTGGCCGTGAACCGGGACCGCGACACGTACGGGCCGACGGCCGACGAGTTCGACCCCGAGCGGCCGCTCGCCGAGGGGGTCACGCCCCACGGGCTCAGCTTCGGCCACGGCATGCACGCCTGCATCGGGCAGGAGCTCGCCACGGGCGTCCTGCCCGACGGGGCCGTCGACCCCGACGAGCGGCAGTTCGGGCTCATCGCCGCGGCGGTCCAGGCCATGTTCGCCCACGGCGTCCGGCGCGACCCGCAGCGGCCGCCCGAGATCGACCAGCACACGGCCCGCCCCTACTGGAGCTCGTACCCGGTCGTCTTCGCCGATGCCTGACGGGCGTGCCGCCGGCCGGGACGGGGCGCCGCTCGCGGCCGGCGGGCTGTCGATCGCCGCCGGCACCCTGCGCACCCTGGGGCCGGCTGCGGCGGCGGCGGTCGCCGCCGTGGCGGGGTTCGACGCCATCGGCGTCCGGTTCGACACGGCCGCGCCCGAGCCCGGCGAGCTCCGCTGCCTGCGCTCCGTCCTGGACGCCACGGGCCTCGGGGTCCTCGACGTCGAGGTCGTGCGCATCGCGCCGGGTGACGACGCCGAGGCGGCCAAGCGCCTGTGCGGGTGGGGGGCGGAGATCGGGGCCCGGTTCCTGCTGGTGGTGAGCGACGACCCGGACCGGGGCCGCACCGTGGCGCGCTTCGCCGAGACGGGCCGGATCGCGGCCGAGCACGGCATGCGTGCGGTGCTGGAGTTCATGCGGTTCACGAGCGTCCGCACGCTGTCGGACGCCGTGGGTGTGGTGGCCGCCGCCGGCGCCCCGGGGGCAGGGGTGCTCGTCGACGCGCTCCACCTGGCCAGGTGCGGCGACGAACCGGGCGCGCTGGCCGCGGTGGCACCGGAGCTGCTGCCCTACGTGCAGCTCTGCGACGCCCGCGCCGTCGGCCCGAGCGACGCGGAGCTGGCCTTCGAGGCCCGCCACGCCCGGCTGATGCCCGGCGACGGGCAGCTTCCCCTCGGTGCGCTCCTGCAGGCGGTGCCTGCGGACGCGGCCATGAGCGTGGAGGTCCTGTCGGACGACGGGGACGCCCGCCCCGGCATCGACGTCGCCCGCCGGGCCATCGAGGCGGTCGGCCGGCTCCTCGGCCAGTCGTGGCGGGGCCCGTCTGACGGAGCGGTACCGGCGCCGGCGGGAGCCGCCGTGGCGCTCGAACCCATGGAGGTGGACCGGTGGACGTGAGCGATCGGGTCGACACGGGCACGGTCGTGCTCTCGACCTACGCCGAGGCGCGCGAGGGGCTGCGCGAGCGGAACCTGCGCCAGGCGCTGTACGACGACGGGCACCTGCTCATGAGCGGGGTGATCGTCAACCTCCACGGTGACGACCACCGGAGCCGGCGACGCCTGGAGAACCGCCTGTTCAGGCGCGACACGTTCCTCCACTACCAGCGCCACATCATCCCCGAGGTCGTCCGCGAGGTGCTCGCGCCGGCGCTGGCCAGTGGCCGGGGGGACCTGCTCCCCCTCGCCCGCCGGACCATGATGACGCTGTCGGCCACCATCGCCGGGGTCGACCGGCCCCTCGGGACGCCCGAGGAGCTCGACCGCCTGTACGGCCTGATGCTCCGGCTGCAGCGGGCGTCCACCCTGGTGCACGCGACGGGGAACAAGCCGGAGATCGAGGCGGACGGCCAGCGGGCCCTGGCGGAGCTCGACGAGGAGTTCCTGGCACCGTCGGTGCTGCGCCGGCGCCAGCTGCTCGCCGCGCTGGGCGAGGGCGCGATCGGCGAGGACGAGCTGCCCCGGGACGTGCTGACGACGCTGCTGCGCAACCAGGACGAGCTCGTCCTGCCCCCCGACGTCATCCGGCGGGAGGTGGCGTACTTCCCGTGGGTCGGCTCCTTCTCCACCTCCGACGCGTTCGTGCACGCCATGGGGCACGTGCTCGACTGGCTGGCCGAGCGCCCCGAGGACCGCGAGGCGCTGCGCGGCGACGAGCTGGTGCTGCAGCGGTTCGTCCACGAGTCGCTCCGCCTCCACCCGGCCAGCCCCGAGGCCCGCCGCGTGGCGCTGGCGGACGTGGAGCTGCGGACCGGTGCCCGGATCCCCGCGGGCAGCGCGGTGGTCATCGACCTGGTGCAGGCCAACCGCGACCCGGCCGTCTTCGGTCCCGACGCCGCGTCCTTCGACCCGTACCGTTCTGTCCCCCAGGAGGTCCCGAGGTGGGGCCTCACCTTCGGCCACGGCTTCCACGCCTGCCTCGGCCAGGAGCTCGCCGGCGGTGTGGAGCTGCCCGGCGCCGGCGGGGGCGGGTCGGGGGACGAGCCGGACCACCTGTCAGGAGCCGTGGTCGTGATGGTGCAGGCCATGCTGGCCTACGGCGTCCGCGCCGATCCCGACGACCCGCCGGCGCTCGACCCGGGCTCGGTCCGGCCGCACTTCGGTCGCTACCCGGTCCTGTTCGGGGCTCGCGCGGACTGACGGCGCCGGGCAGCCGGCCCGGCCGCTCCGGCGCTCCGGTCCGGACCGGTGGGACGCTCCGGCCGGGGCCGCTACGACGCTCCGGCCCGCCGGCGGGCGAGGCCGGGAGCGCCGTGACCGGTCTGGAGGAACTGGAGCGTCGGGTCGGTGTGCCAGAGCTGGTCGACCTCGGCCGCCCCGACCCGGCCCACCAGCACCTGCATGGCCACGTCGTGCCGCACGTACTCGACGGCGACCAGCACCACCGCGGGGTCGTCGGTCCACACGGCCCACATCGTCTCCGCCGTCGCCCCGCCGATGAGGACGCTCCGCCGGTCGGCGCTCACGACCAGCAGGCGCACGCCGCCGACCCGCTCGATGACGACGTCGGGCGAGGAGAACTCGTGGACGTAGGTGTGGCCGATCGGCTGCCCGAGATCGCCGAAGGCGATGATGACGATCTCCACGCCCCTGCGCTCGGCCTTGCGCAGGGCCGGCTCCAGCAGCTCCGCCTCCTCGGGCCAGACCGAGACGAAGAGATCCTCCTCGGCTCCCTCGATGAGGTCCAGGGCGTGCTGGAGCGCCCGGTCGCGCCCCTCGATGTGGTGGACCAGGCTCGCCTGCGGCACGCGGGTCACGCTCGGCAGGACCCGGTCGAGCTCGTCGAGCGTGCGGTTGAAGTCGCGCCGGACCCGTGAGAGGAGCGACTCGGCGGGCAGCGCCACGTAGTGGGTCCCCGAGCTCTCGACGAGCTTGACCTCGAAGGCGGCGCCCCGCTCGACCAGCTTGTCGAGCGTCTGGTACACGGTGCTGCGCGGTACCCCGGACTGCTTGGCGACCTCGTAGCCGTTCATCGGCTGGCCGGTCGCCAGCATGGCCAGGTACGCCTTGGCCTCGTAGCCGGACATCCCGATCTCGCGCAGCTGCTCCACCAGCTTCCCGGTCATCGGCCCAGCGTAGCCCAGCCAACCCTCGCCTCCCCGCTCTCGCGGCGCGCCCGCCGACGGCCGTGTGCGCGCTGGAATCGAAGCGACGACGTTAGTAGAGTCACCACTAGTCGCTCGACGTGCAAACCGCAGAAAAGCGGCACCGATCAATGGGTTTGCCGTCAGCTCGCATCGCGGTGCTACCGGACGGAGTGCTGATGACGACGACCAATGCCGCGCAGGCTGGCACCGGGGTGGACGCGGTCGGCCTGAGCCTCGACGACAAGTACCGGAAGCTGGAGGGCACCGTCCTGCTCACCGGCGTGCAGGCCCTGGTCCGCCTGGTGTTCGACCAGGTGCGCGCCGACCGGCGCCGGGGGCTGCGCACCGCCGCCTTCGTGAGCGGCTACCCCGGGTCACCGCTGGGCGGCTTCGACCTGGCGCTGTCGCGCACGGGGCCGCTCCTCGACGAGCACGACGTCCGTTGGGTGCCGGGGGTGAACGAGGACCTCGCCGCCACCGCCGTGTGGGGCAGCCAGCAGGACCACATGGCCCCGCTGGCGCGGCACGACGGGGTGATCGGCATGTGGTACGGCAAGTCACCCGGGGTCGACCGGACCGGCGACGTGTTCCGGCACGCCAACTTCCACGGCACGGGGCGCAACGGCGGGGTGGTGTGCGCCGCCGGGGACGACCCGACGTCCAAGAGCTCGACGCTGCCGAGCAGCAGCCACCTCGCCTTCTACGACGCCATGATCCCGGTGCTCGTGCCCGGGAGCTCGCAGGAGGTCCTCGACCTCGGCCGCCACGCCTACGAGATGTCCCGCCTGTCCGGGTGCTGGACCGCGCTCCAGATCGTGACCACCGTGGCCGACGGCTTCGGGACGGCGGACGTGTCGCCCGACCGCCTCCGGACCGAGCGGCCGCACGTCGAGATCGACGGTCGGCCGTGGGCGCACGTGCAGCAGCGGCGCCTGTTCGTCCCGGAATCGCTCGAGATGGAGCGCGAGCTGGCCTACCGGCGGCACCAGGCGGTGAAGGCGTATGCCCGGGAGAACGGGGTCAACCGCATCGAGGTCGACCCCGCCGAGGCGTGGATCGGCATCATCGCCGCCGGGCGGACGTACCACGAGGTCCGGGAGGCGCTGGCGGGCCTGGGCCTGGCCGGCGATGCGCTCGGCCGCGCCGGCGTGCGGCTGCTGCGGCTGGGCATGACCTACCCGCTCGAGGAGCAGGTCGTCCTGTCGCTGGCCCGGGGCGTCGAGGAGGTCCTGGTCGTCGAGGAGAAGCGGAGCTTCGTCGAGCACTTCGTCCGGGAGATCCTGTACGGGCGGCCGGGGCAGCCCCGCCTGGTGGGCAAGCGCGACGAGAGCGAACGCGTCCTCGTCCCGGCCGACGGCGAGCTGACCGCCGACCGGCTGCGGCCGCTGCTCGCGGCGCGGCTGCGCGCCCGGCTCGGCTCGCTGGCGGACGGCGGCCCCGCCGCCGCGGCGCA
>JAJZYI010000373.1 GCA_021798135.1 Actinomycetes bacterium
GTCCGACGCCACCAGCCAGTACCCCCGACCGTCCGGCGTCGACGCCATCCCCACGATCGGCCGGTTCAGCACCATCCCACCCGTCGACCCGTAGAACCCCGCGTCACCGAAGGCGAAGACCCCGCCGTCCGACGCCACCAGGTCGTAGCCGGCGCCCAGGTAGCGGAACGCCGCCCCGGGCGCCGGGCCGCTCGACCCGTCCCCGTCGGTCACGGTCACCGTGACCGTGCCGGCTGCGTGCGGCGGCGACACCGCCGTGAGCGTGGTCGGGGACACCACGGTGACGGCCGATGCCACCACCCCCCCGAAGCGGACGGTGACCGCTCCGGCGGTCCCGAAGCCCGAACCGGTGACGGTCACGGCCGTCCCCCCGGACACCGGGCCCGACGCCGGGGACAGCGCGGTCACCGACGGGCCGGTGTAGGTGAACTGCGCCAGCGTGGTCACCCCGGACGTGCCCGTCGGCGTCGTCACGGTGACCGGGACCGTGCCCGTCGTCGCCGCCGGCGGCGTCAGCGTGATGGCGGTGCCGCCGGACGCAACGGTGAACGCGCCGGACGGCACCGTCACCGACCCGAACTGCACGGCCGTCGCCCCCGCCAGGCCGCTCCCGCTGATGGTGAGGGTCGCCGGCGAGCCGCCTGCCGCCGGCCCGCTGGTCGCCGACAGGCCCGACACCACGGGGCAGCCCGTCGGCGGCTGCAGGGCGGCGACCAGCGCCGCCGCCCTCGGCGTCCCCCACCCCGTCGCCAGGTTGTAGCCGGGCCCCGCCGGCCAGCTCCCCCCGTTGGTGCCGGTCAGGTCGTTGTCGCCGGTCGTCACCCCGTCGAGCAGGGTGCTGCCGGACGCTCCCGAGGCGAGCGGGTAGAGCTTCGGGTTCAGCTCGCCCACGCGGTTCGCCAGCGAGCAGCCGCTGTCGGCCAGCGCGATCAGCGACGCCCACAGCGGCGCCGCCGCGCTCGTGCCGGCGGCGATGAGCCAGCTGCCGCCGTAGTAGACCGTGTACCCGGTGGCGGGATCGGCGTCGGCCGAGACGTCCGGCACGGCTCGGCACACCCCGGCGGGCACGCCGAACGTCCCCGCGGCGTTGGCGCACGACAGGCCGCTGTCCATCGGCAGGGCGCCGCGCAGGCCCGCGTCGGCCTGGTAGGTCGGCATGGCCCACGTGCTCGACAGCCCCCCGCCGCCGGCGCCTGCCCGCGGGTCCTGGTTCGCCGCGCAGGCCGTGGGCAGGCCGTCGGCCGACAGGTGGCCCTGGCAGTCGTTCCAGGCGGTCTGCGTCACGGTGCCGGTGGCGGCCGAGACGGTCAGCGACGTGCCACCGACGGCCGTGACCCAGGGCTGGGAGCCCGGGTCGTCCACGGCCAGCGACGTGTCACCGGACAGCCCGGCGAAGTAGCAGTCCTCGGAGCCGGAGTCGCCCGCCGCCGCCAGGACCGTCTGGCCCTGCAGGGCGGCCTGCTCGAAGGCTGCCGTCTCCGCCAGCAGGTCGGCCGACGCCATCTGCGGCTCGCACTGGCCCCAGCTGGTGGTGACGACCTGGGCGCGGTCCTGCTGGGCGATGGTGGCGTACACGGCGTCGGAGCCGACGTTGCTGTTGGGCGCCTCGTAGGCGAGCACGGTGGCCTGGGGCGCCATGGCCGCCAGGATCTCGACGTCGAGCGCTGCCTCGCCCTGCCCGGCCCCGGGCCTGACGCCACCGTCGACGGGCACGACCGACACCGGCGTGCTGATGCCGTAGCAGGCCTCGAAGGCCGCCAGGTCGGACCGCAGGAACGGCTCGAGCTCCACGGCGGCGACGGTGACGCCCTGGCCGAAGCGGCCCTGCGCGTACAGCCCGGAGAACTGGTAGGCGCTGGCGATCCGGTCCTCGGTGAACCCGCCCCCCGACGTGGCGGCCTGCGCGGCGGGGCACGCGGTGGCCCCGGACAGGCTCGCCCGCCTCGCCGGCGGGGCCGCCGTCGGCGTTCCGGCTCCCCCTGCCGCACCGGCAGCACCACCAGCACCGCCAGCACCTGCAGCACCGCCAGCACCTGCAGCACCTGCAGCACCGCCAGGGCCCGCCGCCGACGGCGATCGCTGCGCCAGGTGCGACACCGGCGCCGACACGGTGTCGAGGCCGGCGATGCCCGCCACCGCAGGGACCAGCCGGGACGGCACCAGCGGCGCGGCATCGGGGACGCGCACCGTGCGGCCGGTGGCCAGCCGGGCGCGGCGCAGCGTCACGCCGAAGGCGCGCTCCACGGTGGCCGCCGGGGCCCGCACCGGGACCAGCAGGTCGTCGATGGCGGGCTGCGGGTGCAGGCCGCGCCCGCGCAGCCAGGCGTCGACGGCGGCCACCGTGGCCGGCGCCGGCCCGTAGCGGCGGGCGAACTCTCCGGGAGCCAGGAAGTGGTGGTAGGTGGGGCTGCCCGGGGTCGACACGGCGAGCGCGGCAGCGGCGACCGCCGCCGGGTGGGGCAGCGACAGGACCACGTCGACCGACAGGGTGCTCGACGCCGGCACCGTGCCCTGGGCCGACGCTCCCGGCGGCGGCGCCGGGTACGTCCCGTCGTGGCGCACCAGGTGGCCGAGCGCGGCCGGCCCCGTGGCGCCGCTGACGGTCGAGCCGCCGGCACCCGCCGACTCGGCGGCACCCCTCGCCCCGGCGGTCGTCGCCGCGCCAGCGGCCCCGGGACCCGTTGCCGGCATCGCCAGCAGGGCGGCACCGGCCACGCCGGCCGCAGCCAGGGCTCGGCGCCCCCACCGG
>JAJZYI010000374.1 GCA_021798135.1 Actinomycetes bacterium
GCTGGGCGTCGCTGGTCGTCGTGCCGTACTGCCAGCCGAGCCGGACGGTGACCGCGGCACTCGCCCGGCCCGCGCCCTGAGCGGGCCCGCGACCCGGCTCGCCCCTGCAGGGGCCGCCGGCCTACCCGCGGGCGTGTCGCTGGACTGGCCGCGGGCGTGCCGCTGGCCTACCCGCGGGCGTGTCGCTGGACTGGCCGCGGGCGTGCCGCTGGCCTACCCGCGGGCGTGTCGCTGGACTGGCCGCGGGCGTGTCGCTGGACTGGCCGGCTACGCGTCCGGTTCGGCCGTGCTCGGCTCCACCGCAGCTCCCGCCGCGTCGCGCGCTGCTGGCGGCAGCTGCCCGTCGTCGGCGGCGTCCCAGTCGAGGGGGTCGGGGCCGAGGTCGGCGAGCTCCTGGAGCTGCTGGCGCGCCCAGGGGCTCACGGCCAGCTGCCCGGAGCGCACGGCATCCCCGTACTCGGCCCACGGCATCCACCGGACGTCGGCGACCTCGTCGGGGGACGGGCTGGCAGGGCCGTCGGCGAGCGCCCAGTAGACGGGGCACATCTCGTTCTCGACGGTGCCGTCGTCCATGGCGGCCCGGTAGCGGAAGGTCGGCAGTGCCAGGAACGGGCCGCGCACGTCGGTGAGGCCGAGCTCGTCGGCCAGGCGCCGGCGCACCGCGTCCGGGATCGCCTCGCCCGGTCCGGGATGGCCGCAGCAGCTGTTGGTCCACACGCCCGGCCAGGTGGCCTTGTGCAGCGCTCGCTGGCTCAGCAGGAAGCGCCCGGCACGGTCGAAGACGTAGCACGAGAAGGCGAGGTGCAGCGGCGTGTCGGTCGTGTGGACCCGTCGCTTGTCGAAGGTGCCGGTGGCGCGGCCCGACTCGTCGAGCAGCACCACGAGCTCGGTGCGCGTGCCGCTGCCCGCGGCGGCGTCGGTCTCGCCGGCGTGTGGCGTGGCGACCATCGCTCAACCATCGCCGGTCTTGGGGGCGCCGGCAAGTCGCCGTGGTGCTGGGGCCGGCGCCGGTCCGGGGGGCGCCGGCAAGTCGCCGTGGTGCTGGGGCCGGCGCCGGTCCGGGGGAGGCGCCGGCCCGCCGCCGTGGTGCTGGGGCCAGCACCGGTCTGGGGGGCGCCGGCCCGCCGCCGACCGGTTGGGGCGCAGGCACGGGCGACCCGGCGCCGGGGCGACGCGCGGTCAGGCCCCAGCCGGGCGCGCAGCCTCGGCACGCGGCCCAGGGCCGCCACGGGGGTGCGAGGGTGGTCCTCGCCGTCAGGTCTGCAGGTCGTGGACGACCCCGGCGAGCTCGTGCAGGTGGCGGCGGTCGGTGGCGTCTCTCCCCACGGGTCGCACCACGAACTTGCTGATGCCGGCGTCGGCGTACCGCCGGACCAGGGAGCGGAGCCTCGCCGGCCCGACGGGGAGCAGGTCGGCCACGTCGACGTCCGGTCGGCGGTGGTGGGCCTGCAGCACTGCCGACGGGTCGATCGGCTCGGCGGCGTAGGCGAAGCTGATGCCGAAGTGCTCGGGGTCGATGGCGCGTCCGGCGTCGGCCGCGGCGCGCTGGATGGCGTCGACAGCGCCGCCGGCCTCGGCTGGTGTGACGCTCGCCCCGAGCCACCCGTCGGCGAACTGGCCGGCCCGCACCAGGGCGTCGGGCGACCGCCCGCCGAACCAGATCTCGAGCGGTTCCTGCAGTGGCCGACCGGGCGAGGCCACGGCCGGCAGGTGGTACCGGTCGGTCCGGTGGTCGACCGTGCCGCCGGCCCACCACGTCCGGAACAGGGGGGTGATCTCGGCCAGCAGGCGGCCCCGGTCGGCGCCGGCCACGCCGAGGACGGCGCGCTCGGCGGGTTCGCCGAGCCCCACCACGAAGTTCAGCAGCAGCCGCCCGCCGGAGAGCCGGTCGACCTGGGCAAGTGCCTTGGCGAGCGTGACCGGCTCGCGTCCGAGCGGCACGACGTTCGCCCCGAGCTTGATGCGCGAGGTCCGGGCGGCGGCGTGCGCGAGTCCGACGACCGGGTCGATGGCCGCCCGCAGCGGCAGGTCGGACAGCCAGACCGTGTCGAAGCGCAGGTCCTCCAGGTCGTCGACGAAGCCCGCCAGGCCCTCCGGCGTGGCGTGGTGGGCGGACGGGGCGACGGCGAAACGGACCTTCACGGTGAGTCCTCCCTCGGGATCGGCCCGGGTGCCCGGGTTGAGGCCGCCGACGTGCACGCTACCGGGCCGCCCGCGCGACGACGCGGGTGGCTGCCCGGTCGGCCACCGGCCTCGGCCGCCCGCGCCCTTCGGCGTGGCCCGCAAGACCGTCCGGCGTGGTGCGCCGTGGCCGTTCGGCGTGGTGCGCCAGGCCGCTCGCTGTCGATCGCGGGCCGTTCCGCGTGCTCGGCCGGGGCCGTTCGGCGTGGTGCGCCCGGCCGCTCGATGCCGATCGGTGGCCGTTCGGCGTGGTGCGCCCGGGACCGCCCGGGGCCCGTGCCGGTGCCGGCCGTCGTGGTCCGCCGGGGCCGTCGCTATCGTGGGTTCATGGTCGCCGACGCCGGTTCCTCCGCTGCGTCGTGCGTTCGCTGTGTCGAGCTCCAGGCGGAGGTGGAGCGCCTGCGCGTCGAGCTTGCACGGGCCCGGGCGGACAAGGCAGCCCTGCTCCGTGCCTCGGCGGAGCGCGACTACGAGCGCCCGCCCCACTACCAGTGACGGCGCGGCGGGCAGCGGCGCGGCGGGCAGCGGCGCGGCGGGCAGCGGCGCGGCGGGCAGCGGCGCGGCGGGC
>JAJZYI010000375.1 GCA_021798135.1 Actinomycetes bacterium
GCTCGTCGGCCACCAGGTAGCACACCGCGGCGGCGTGCTTGCAGGGATCGGCCCAGTCCGGGCAGGAGCAACGGGGCTGCACCTCGCCGGGGCCGGGCAGCAGGTCGAGGCCCACGGCCCGCACGTCGCCGGCCACCTCGGGGACGAGCTCCCCCTCGAGCAGGGCGGCTGCGTGGCCGACCTGGCCGGCCAGGGCGTCGAGCACCGCCGCCCACTCCTCGTCGGCGAAGCGGCGCACCCGGACCCGGACCTGGTACGGGGCGGGTCGCGACCCCTGGACCGGCGCCGTCACCTCCCCGGCGGCGAGGTCGAGTGCCCCCACCGCCCCGCCGCGTGCGTACGTCCGGCCGCGGGGCAGGCGGTTCGGGTCGAGGCTGGCGCGCTGCTCGAGCGCCTCGGTCCACGCCCGGCCCCACCAGGTGGCGCCGAACGGCTTGCGGCCCGCGGTCCGGCGCGGGCCCGGGCCAGGCCGGCGCGGCCTCCTCTCGGGCCAGCCTCCGGACCCGCTGCGGCGCGGCGGAGTCACCGCGACCACCCGGCCGGGCCGAGCGCGCAGGGCCCCGGTGCGCAGGGCACAGGTGCGCAGGGCCCCGGTGCGCAGAGCCCCGGTGCGCAGGGCCCCGGTGCGCAGGGCACGGGGCTCACGGCGCCCCCAGCCGGACCAGGTCCGCCAGCTCGGCGTCGGACAGGTCCGCGACCCAGGCTTCACCTGCACCGACGACAGACTCGGCGAGGTCCCGCTTCTTCTCCAGGAGCTCGCCGATGCGGTCCTCCAGGGTGCCCTCGGTGACGAGCCGGTGGACCTGCACCGGGCGGTCCTGGCCGATGCGGTGCGCCCGGTCGGTGGCCTGGTCCTCGACGGCCGGGTTCCACCAGCGGTCGTAGTGGACCACGTGGGTGGCCCGGGTCAGGTTGAGCCCCACCCCACCGGCCTTCAGCGAGAGCAGGAACACCGGCACCCGACCGGCCTGGAACTCGGCGACCATCTCCTCGCGCCGGCGGGCCGGCACCGACCCGCGCAGGAAGAGGGTGCGGACGCCCAGCTGGGACAGGCGCGCCTCGATGAGCGAGCCCATCTCGACGTACTGCGAGAACACCAGCGCCGACTCGCCCTCGTCGAGCACCACCCCCAGCAGCTCCTCGAGCGCGGCGAGCTTCCCCGAGCGCCCGGCGATCGGGCCGTGCTGGTGCAGGTACTGGGCCGGGTGGTTGCAGATCTGCTTCAGCACCGTCATCATCCGGAAGACGAGCCCCTGGCGCTCGATGCCGCGCTTCTCGCGGATGGCTGCCATCGCCTCGCGCACCTCGGCCTCGTACAGCGTCACCTGCTCCGCGGTCAGGCCCACCACCCGGTCCGTCACGGTCCGCGGCGGCAGGTCGGGTGCGATGGCCGGGTCGGTCTTCCGCCGGCGCAGCAGGAACGGCCGGATGGTGCGGGCCAGCCGCTCGGTCGCCTCCGGGTCGCGGCGGCGCTCGACGGGGACGGCGACGTGCCTGCGGAAGCGCTCCAGCGGGCCGAGGAGGCCGGGCGTCGTCCAGTCCAGGATCGACCACAGCTCGCTGAGGCGGTTCTCGACCGGGGTGCCCGTCAGCGCCACCCGGTGGCGCCCGCCGACGGCTCGCAGGGCACGGGCGGTGTCTGACAGCGGGTTCTTGGCGTGCTGGGCCTCGTCGGCGACCACCAGGGCGAACCCGGCGCCACGCAGCAGCTCCCGGTCGCGGCGGACCACGCCGTAGGTGGTGACGACCACCTCCCCCGGACGGAGGTCCTCGATGCTGCGCTCGGCGCCGTGGAACCGCCGCACCGGGACCCCGGGAGCGAAGCGCTGCAGCTCCCGCACCCAGTTCCCCAGCAGCGAGGTGGGGCAGACGATCAGGGTGGTCGCCTCCGGCGGCCCGGCCGGCCGGCTCGTGCGCCCCGGCCGGCCACGCTGCTTCGGCGTGCCCGCAGCCCAGTGGCGCACCGGTGCGCTCTGGTGCAGGTGCAGGCCGATCACCTGGATCGTCTTGCCGAGCCCCATGTCGTCGGCGAGGCACCCCCCGAGGCCGAGGTCGCACAGCTGCTGCAGCCACGCCACGCCTCGCGCCTGGTAGGGGCGGAGCTCGCCAGCCAGTCCCGGAGGTGCGCCCACCACCAGGTCATGGCCGTCGGCCACCGAGCGCAGCCGGGCCGCCAACGACGCCAGGGCCCCGTCGGCCACGACGGGCACCGTCTCGCCGTCGACCACAACCTCCCCCGCCACGGCGGCGGCCAGCGCCTCGGCAGCGGCCATCTTCTGCCTGCGCCGCTCGAGGGCCCGGGCGACGAGGACCGGGTCGACGTGCACCCACCGGCCCCGCAGGCGCACGAGCGACCGCTTGGCCTCGGCGAGCTGCCCGAGCTCCTCGGCCGACAGGGCCTCGCCCCGCAACGCCAGCCGCCAGTCGAACTCGACCATCCGCTCGAGGGAGAAGTCGCCGTCGCTCTCCTCCTTCGGGGCCGACGCGACCGCCGCCTGCAGGGTCAGGCCGTCGAAGAGCAGCGACGACGGCCACAGCACGTCGATCCCCGCCGTGCGCAGCACCTCGCCCCCCTCCCCGAGCAGCTCCTCCACGTCGTCGTCGGACAGCGGCAGGGCGGCGGGGACGCGCTGGGCCAACAGCCCTCCCAGCGGAGGCCAGGCCCGCGCCCCTCGCCGCAGAGCGAGCAGCAGGGTCGCCTCGGCGTCGGCATCGAGACGGGAAGCCACCCCCGCC
>JAJZYI010000035.1 GCA_021798135.1 Actinomycetes bacterium
GTGGCCTGGGGCACGTGCGGGAACGGCGCGCGCCTGCATGCCGCCGGCCCGCCACCCTGGTGGACCTGCCCCCCATGGCCACCCCGGCGCACCCGTCCCCCATGGCCACCCCGGTGGACCTGCCCCTGCTCGCCACCCTGGCGCACAGGCCCCTGCTCGCCACCCTGGCGACGCGGCGGGCCGTCCCCGCGACCGCGACCCCGGCGGGCAGGACGGCCTCCGCCCCGTCAGGGGCTGGGCCCTGCTGCCAGCGCTGGTGGTCGCCGGTGCGCTGGCGCTCGCCATCGTGGCCGCGTGGCCGACGGCCGCCGGAGCGAGCCCGGGCGTCGCGTCGGGCGCAGGCGTGGCGCCACCGGCGAGCAGCACACCGGGCGCCGGACCGGGTGCCCACCGCGCACCGCTGGAACGCACAGCGGTGAGCGCGAAGGAGGACGCGCTCGCCCGCTTGGTCCCGGTGAGTGCACCGCTGCAGCATCCCACGGTCGCCCGGAGCGGCCCCCTCGCCCCGTCGGCGGTGGCCGGCGCGATGCTCGGGATGGCGACCGTGCAGGCGGCGGTCGAACGCGCCGTGACGCCCGCAGGGTCTGCGACCTGGTCCCGGACGTGGCGCTCCCCCTCTGCCGAACAGGCGGTCGACGTGGCGGCAAGCGAGCGCGACGCTTCGGGCGCCGCGGCCGCCGCGATGCAGGTCGCGACGGGGCTGCGGCGCAGGGACGGGGCGAGGCCGGGTCCAGCCGTGCCGGGCGTGCCCGGGGCCGTCGCCTTCCGGGTCGCGTCGTCCCCGGCCTCGCCCGGGGCCGGCGAGGAGGTCGTGGTCGTGCTGCACGTCGGCGCCGACCTCGCCGTGGTCGCGGTGGACGCGGCCACGCGCGGGCCCGGGGTGCCGGCGATCGTGGGGGCCCAGGCGGTCGTGCTCGCCCAGGCCCAGTACCGGCTGCTCGCCGCGGCGGTCCCGGTGCCCACCACCGGGCGGACACCGGTCCTCGTCGTCGTCGCCGTGGGCATCGCCGCCCTGCTGGTGCCCGCGGCAGCGGCCCGACGCCGGCGGCTGCACCTGCTGCGACGAGGCGGCGTCAGCCGTCCACGACGGCCAGGTCGCGCGGCGCGGTGTTGAGCACGTCGACCCCGTCGTCGGCCACCACCACGATGTCCTCCAGCCGCATGCCGTAGCGGCCCGGGAGGTAGATGCCGGGCTCGACGGAGAAGGCGTGGCCGGGCACGAGCTCGGTGCGGTTGCCGGCCACCACGTACGGCGCCTCGTGCTCCTCGATGCCGATGCCGTGCCCCGTGCGGTGGATGAAGCGCGGTCCCAGGCCCGCATCGGTGATCACCTGCCGGGCGGCGGCGTCGACGGCCTCGGCCCGGACACCCGGCCGCACGGCGGACACGGCGGCGGCCTGCGCCCGCCGCAGGACGTCGTAGGCGGCGGCGACCTCCGGCGCGGGCGGGCCGACGGTCACCGTCCTGGTGATGTCCGAGCAGTACCCCACGGTGTCGCCGCCGGGCACCAGCGTGCCGCCGAAGTCGCAGACGACGACGTCGCCGCGCTCGATCGGGCGCTCCCCCGGCTCGTGGTGGGGGCTGGCGCCGTTCGGCCCGCTGCCGACGATGGCGAAGTTCACCTGGTGGTGGCCGGCGCCGAGCAGCCTCCGGGCGATGTCGGCCGACACCTCCGCCTCGCTGCGGCCGACCATGGGGACCTCGCCGCCGGTCACGGCCACGGCCACGGCGTCGGCCGCGGCGGCCGCGGCCCGCAGCGCGGCGATCTCGGCGGCGTCCTTCACCGCCCGCAGCGGTCCTGTGACCGCAGCGGCGACGACCCACTCGGCGCCGGCGACCGCCTGCTGCAGCGACACCAGCGTCGACGCCCATGCGCGCTCGGATATCCCGAGCCTGGGCGCCCGCCCTCGGGCCGCGGGAAGGGCCGGCGCCAGCAGCGCGGCCACCAGGGCCACCGGGTCCTCGGTCTCGGCCCACGGCCGCACCACCACGTCCGCGCCGGCCGGCACCCGCGGCGCCTCGAGCTCGGGCACCACGAGCACCGCGTCGCCCTCGACCGGCAGCACCAGCATGGTCAGCCGCTCCAGGGGCATCGCCCGGTAGCCGGTCAGCCACGGGAGGTCGGCACCGTGGCTCAGCAGCAGGGCATCCACCTGGCGCTCGGCCATCGCACCGCGCACGGCGCCGAGCCGGCGGCGGCGCGCCTCGGCCGTCCCGCCCGGTCCGGTGCCGCCCTCCGGCACGGCGGTCGCACCCCCGCCGCCGCCCGTGCCGGCGGGACCGGTCTCCCCGCCCGCCGCGCCCACCGCTACGCCTCGGGCCCGCTCGTCCCCGGGCCCGCTCCCGCCGGGCCGGACGTGGCGGGCAGCGGCGCACCCGCGTGGCCGACGGCCGCGGCACGGTCCGCGGCGGCGTCGTGCCCACCGGCCCGGTCCTGCCCACCGGCCGTGCCGTGCCGACCGACCAGGTCCCGCCCGCCGGCGGCGGCGCGGGCTCCCTGGCGGGCGTGGTAGCTCGACCGGGCGAGCGGCGCCGCCTCGACGTGCGCGAAACCGAGCGACCGGGCGAGCTCTCCGAGCGCCTCGATCTCGTCCGGCGGCCACCACCGGGCGACCGGCAGGTGCTGGCGGGTCGGCCGCAGGTACTGGCCGACGGTGACGATGTCGACGCCGACCGCTCGAAGGTCGCGCAGCGCAGCCTCCATCTCGCCTGCGGTCTCGCCCAGGCCCACCATCAGGCCGGACTTGGTCGTGAGCCCGCGGTCCTTCGCCCGGGCCAGCACGGCCAGGCTGCGGGCGTAGCCGGCCGAGGGCCGCACGGCCCGCTGCAGGCGGGCCACGGTCTCCAGGTTGTGGTTGAGCACGTCGGGAGCCGCCGACAGGATCGTGGCGAGCGCGCCTGCGTCGCCCCGGCAATCCGGCACCAGCACCTCCACGGTGGTGGCGGGGCTGCGGCGCCGCACGGCTGCGATCGTCGCTGCGAACGCCGCCGCGCCGCCGTCGGCCAGGTCGTCGCGGGCGACGGCCGTCACCACCGCGTGCGACAGACCGAGCTCCGCGACGGCCTCCGCCACGCGCTCGGGCTCCTCCGGGTCGAGCGGGCCGGGCCTGCGGGTGTCGACGAGGCAGAACCCGCAGCTCCGGGTGCACCGCTCCCCGTTGATCATGAACGTCGCGGTGCCGTCGGCCCAGCACTCGAAGATGTTCGGGCAGCCGGCCTCCTCGCAGACCGTGACGAGCCCGTGGGTGCGCACCGTGCGGCCCAGCGCCAGGAACGGGTCGCCCATGGTGGCCTGCAGCCGGAGCCACGGCGGCTTGCGGGCGGACACCGGCAGGCCGGCGTCCGGGTCGACGCCCGCCTGGCGCAGCCGCCGCCGACCCCGCTCGCCGGGCGCCGACGACGGCCCGAGCACGACCGCCTGCGGGGCCGCCGGTCGCGGCTGGCCGGCGGTGCCGAGCTGGTCCACCGGTCGCGGCTGGCCGGCCGTGCCGAGCTGGTCCGCCGCCCGCGCCGACCACGACGGCACGTCCACGTGCTGGTGGTCGACCCCGCGGTCGGTGGCCCACCGAGCGGCGGCGCGAGCCACCAGCAGCTCGGCGACCTCCGCCATCTGCAGGTCGACGCCCTCGGCCGCCAGGGACGTGACGGCCTTGTCGGCGATGCCACAGGGCACGATCCGGCCGAACCAGGCGAGATCGGTGTGGACGTTCAGCGCCAGGCCGTGCAGGGTGCGCCCGCGTGCCACCTTCGTGCCCACGGCGCAGATCTTCCGCGGGTGGCTCCCCCCGGGATCGACCCACACGCCGGGGTAGCCCTCGAGCCGGCCGGCCGTGAGCCCGGCGTCGGCGAGCGTGTCGATGACGACCTGCTCCATGGCGTGCACGTGCCCCGGCACGGCGCCCGGCCCGAAGGGCACGCTCAGCACCGGGTACACGACGAGCTGGCCGGGCCCGTGGTAGGTGACGTCACCGCCCCGGTCGGTCCGGACGAGCTCGGCGCCGACCTCCGCCGGGTCGACGAGCACGTTGGCGGGGTCGGCGTGACGGCCCAGCGTGAAGACGTGCGGATGCTCCAGCACCAGCAGGTAGTCGTCGGCGCTGCGCTCGTGGAGCGCCCGCTGCAAGGCGTAGGCCTCGGCGTACGGGACGCGCCCCAGGACCCGGACGCGAAGCGGCGAGGCGGCTGCGGGCCGCTGGGGTCGGCGGTCGTCGGGCACGGCGGCGCTCAGAGCTCGGCCGACCAGTCGTGCCCCGCCAGCATCTCGGTCACGTCGTGCAGGAACGCGGCGGCGTACGCGCCGTCCACGGCCCGGTGGTCCCAGGTGAGCGAGAGCAGCCCGACCGAGTGGATCGCCACCGCCTCGGTCCCGTCGGGCAGGACCACCGCCACGGGGCGCCGCTTGACGGTGTCCGTCGAGACGATGCCCACCTGCGGCTGGTTGATGATCGGCCCGGTAATGAGCGTGCCGAACGGGCCCGGGTTGGTGATCGTGAACGTCCCGCCCGTCAGGTCGTCGGGGCTCAGCCGCTTCGTCCGAGCACGGTCGGCGAGGTCGCGGATCCGCCGGGCCAGGCCGCGGACGGTCAGCTCGTCGGCACCGTGCACCACCGGAGCCACCAGGCCCTCGAACGACAGGTCCACGGCGATGCCGAGGTTGACGCGCCGGTGCACGACGAGCTCGTCGGCGCCGACCGACGCGTTCAGGTGCGGCCAGCGGTGCAGCGCCTCGACCGTGGCCCGCGCCACGAACGGCAGGTAGGTGAGGCCGAACCCCTCCTCGGCGCGGAACCGCTCGCCGTGGTCCCGGCGCACCCGGTCGACCGCCTCGAAGTCGGCCTCGGCGACCACCAGCGTGTGGGCGGACGTCGCCTTCGACCGGACCATGTGCTCGGCGGTGCGCCGCCGGATGTTCGTGAACGGGACGACCTCGTCCTCGGCACCGGCGGGCGCCGCTGCCACCGGGAGGGCGGGGCCCGGCGCCGCTCGGCCGCCGTTGCCGCGGCGGGCCGCCTCGGCGGGTGCGCCCCCGGCGCGCCGTGCGTCCACCTCGGCCAGGACGTCGGCCCGGGTGATCCGACCGCCCGGGCCCGTCCCGCGCACCTGCGCGGGGTCGATGGCGTTCTCCGCCAGGAGCCGCCGCACCACCGGCGAGAGCAGCAGCGGCGCCCCGGCCGGACCGCCCTCGGCCCCTGCCGCAGCGGGCTCGGCACGCAGGCCATCCGTCGATGCCGGCCCCGTGACCGGCGGCGCTGCCGGCGACGGCGGCGCCTCGGCGGGTACCGGCGGGGCCGGTTCCGGCACTGCGGCCGGTGGCGGAGCGGCCGCGACCGGGGCGGCTGGCGCAGCTCCGGCAGGCGCCGCTCCGGTGGGGGCCGCTTCGGCGGGCGCCTGGGCTGTGGGCGCCTGGGCTGTGGGCGCCTGTGCTGCGGGCGCCTGTGCTGCGGGCGCCGCGCCGGGGGCCGAGGCGCCCTCGCCGATGACGGCCAGCACCACGCCGACCTCCACGGTCTCGCCCTCGGGCACCCGGATCTCCGTCAGCGTGCCGGCGGCGGGAGCGGGCACCTCGGAGTCGACCTTGTCCGTCGACACCTCGAAGAGCGGCTCGTCGCGGGCGACGGCGTCGCCGACGGACTTGAACCACCGGGTGATGGTGCCCTCGGTCACCGTCTCGCCCAGCTGCGGCATGACGACGTCAGCCAACGTGGAGCCCCCTTCCGGTCAGGGCGATCATCGTCTCGCCGAAGGACTCCGACAGGGTGGGGTGTGGCTGGACGAAGGCCGCCACCTCGTCGACCGTGGCTTCCCAGTTGACCGCCAGGTAGCCCTGGCCGAGCTGCTCGGTCACCCAGGGCCCCACCATGTGGACGCCGAGGACCCGCCCGGCCCGGCCGTCGGGACCCCGCTCGGCGACGACCTTGACCAGGCCGTCGGTGTCCCCGATGATGCGGGCCCGGCTGTTGCCGCCGAACGGGTCCTTCTTCACCACCACGTCGTAGCCCGCGGCGCGGGCGGCCGCCTCGGTCATGCCGGCGAACGCCACCTCGGGATGGCTGTAGATGCACCAGGGCACGCGGTCGTAGTCGACCGGCACCACCGGCTCGCCGAGCATGCCCTTGACCGCCACGATCCCCTCGGCGAAGCCGACGTGGGCGAGCTGCGGGGTGGCCACGACGTCGCCCACGGCCCACACGCCGTCCACCCCGGTCCGCTGGTAACGGTCGACCTCGACGAAGCCCCGGTCGTCGACCCGGACCCCGGTCCCCTCGGCGAGCAGGCCGGCCGTTGCCGGCCGCCGTCCGACGCTCACCACCACGGCGTCCACCGCCACGCTCTGCCCGTCGCCGAACGACACCGTGGTCCCCGTGCCACCGGGCCGGTGGCCGGAGACCTGCACGCCCGTGTGCACGTCGATGCCCCGCCGCCGGAAGGCACGCGACACCGCGGCGACGACGTCGTCGTCGCAGCCCGGGAGCAGCGTGCTCATCGCCTCGAGCACGGTCACCTGGACGCCGAGGTCGGCGAACATCGACGCGAACTCGCAGCCGATCGCCCCGCCGCCGATCACCGCGACCGAACCGGGCAGGCGGTCGAGGTCGAGCACCTCGTCGGAGGTGAGCACGATGGTGCCGTCGACGTCGAAGCCCGGGATCGTGCGGGGCACCGAGCCCGCGGCGAGCACCACGTCGCGACCGGTCAGCTCCTCGACGCCGTCGGGCCCCTCGACACGCACGCGGCGGTCGGCCAGCAGCGTGCCCGTCCCGGTGATCGTGGTGATCCCCCGGCCCTTCATCAGGCCGGCGAGGCCACGGTGGTTCTGGTCCACGACCTTCTGCTTGCGCGCCTGGCTGACGGCGAAGTCGACCGCCGGCTGCTCCGCCTGGACCCCGAACTCCTTGGCTCCGGCCACGGTCCGGTAGACGGCCGCCGTCTCCAGGAACTCCTTGGCCGGGATGCACCCGCGGTGCAGGCACGTGCCGCCGACCTTGTCCTTCTCCACCACGGCCACCTGCAGCGCGGCTGACGCCGCGTACAGGGCGGTGGCATACCCACCGGGGCCACCACCGATCACGACCACGTCGAACGCTCGCCCCTCGGCCGTGGGGACCACCTCCTTGTTGCCACCAGGGATGCTGGCCCCGGCACTGGCCGGCGCCGGGGTCGCCCGCGCCGGCCAGCCTAACGGCCGCCGGCGCGGGCCGAACCCCGGTCGATCACTTCGGTGGCATCCGGATCCCGCCGTCGAGGCGGAACACCTCGGCGTTCAGGTAGCTGTTCTGGGCGATGTGGAGCACCAGGGCCCCGTACTGCGCCGGGTCGCCCAGCGTCTTCGGGAACAGCACCGACTGGGCCAGCGCCTGGCGCTGCTCCTCGGGCAGCATGCCGAGCAGCGGCGTGTCGAACAGGCCCGGAGCGATCGTGAGGACGCGGATGCCGACGACGGAGAGGTCGCGGGCGGCGGGCAGGGTCATCCCGACCACGGCACCCTTCGACGCCGAGTAGGCGAGCTGGCCGATCTGGCCGTCGAAGGCGGCGACCGAGGCCGTGTTGACGATGACGCCGCGCTCGCCGTCGGCCAGCGCCTCCTGCTGGGCCATGGCCGAGGCGGCCCGCGTCATGACGTTGAACGTGCCGATCACGTTCAGCTCCTGGATGAACCGGAAGGCACCCAGGTCGTGCGGCGTGTTGTCCTTGTTGATCACGCGGCCGACCCAGCCGGTGCCGGCGCAGTTGACCGCCACCCGCAGCCCGCCGCCCTGCGCCGCCTGGTCGACGGCACGCTGGCAGTCGTCCGGGTTGGTCACGTCGCCCGCCACGTAGTCGGCGAGCGGTCCGAGCTCGTCGGCCAGCGCCTTGGCGCCGCCCTCGTTGCGGTCGAAGATGGTGCACCGCACCCCCGCGGCGACGAGCGTCCGGACGGTGCCGGCACCCAGGCCCGACGCGCCGCCCGTGATGATTGCTGAGGCTCCGTTCAATTCCATGCGGGCATGCTAGGAGCCCGGCGCCCCAGCCGGCCAGCGCCGGCCCTGGGCCGGGCGCTGCCGCAGCGCCGCCTCGGTCGCCAGCTGGTCGACCCGCTCGTTCATCGGGTCCCCGGCATGGCCCTTCACCCACTCGAAGCGCACCTGCCGCCCGCCGTGCAGGGCCAGCTCCAGCAGCGGCTCCCACAGGTCCCGGTTCGCCACCGGGCGTCCCTGCGCGTTGCGCCAGCCGCGCCGCAGCCATCCCTGCCACCAGCGGTCCCGGAAGCAGTTGACGACGTAGCTGGAGTCGCTCACGACGAGCAGCGGTCCCGGCACCGTTCGCAGCGCCTCGAGCACGGCGGTGACCTCCATGCGCTGGTTCGTGCTCGATGCCGCGCATCCGCTGGCATAGGGCCCGTCGGGAACGGCCCACGCCCAGCCGCCGGGCCCGGGGTTCCCCAGGCACGAGCCGTCGGTGTAGACCACCGTCTCCGGTGCCGCGTCCGGCGCCGCCCCGACCGCCGCCGCTCCGACCTCGTCGCCGGGGAACGGCAGCCGGCGGCCGGGGAACGGCGGGCGCTGGGACGCGGCGGGCGGCAGGGAGGTCGGGCGGATGTCCATCGCCCAAGCATGGCGCGCCGCCCGCGCACCCCGTGGAGGATGGGTCAGCTCCGGCCGACCAGCGGGGTCAGCTCCGGCCGACCAGCGGGGTCAGCTCCGGCCGACCAGCGGGGAGCGCGGTACGGGGCGCGCCACGCCACCACCGTCCACCCCCACCCGGCCCCGGCCCTCCTTCTTGGCCCGGTACATGGCCGCGTCGGCCCGGGCCAGCGGGCCGGCGAGCGACGTGTCGTCGTCGTGCGACAGGGCCATGCCCACCGTGGCACCGACCCGCACGTCCGCCCCGTCGATGACGAACGGCTCGTCGAAGCAGCGGACCACCCGCTCCGCCACCGCCAGGGCACCGTTCAGGTGGCCGATCTGGGTGAGGACGACCACGAACTCGTCACCGCCGACCCGCCCCACCGTGTCGGCGCCGCGGACCACCGTCCGCAGGCGGTCAGCCGCCTCGGCCAGCAGCCGGTCGCCGGCCGCGTGGCCGAGCCGGTCGTTGACCGACTTGAAGCGGTCCAGGTCGACGAACAGGACGGCAGCGGGCGTGCCACGCCGGCGGGCCTCCGCCAGGCCCACCTCGGCCAGGCGGTCCACCATCCGCAGGTTCGGCAGCCCGGTCAGCGGGTCGTGCTCGGCCTGGTGCCGGATCCGCTCGAGCAGGGCAGCGTTGGAGATCGCGGTCGAGGCCAGGCCGGCCAGCCCCGCCAGCCGCGTCGCCACCACCGTGCCGGCGCCGGCGCCGGCATCCGTGGCGGTGCCGGTGCCACCCGTTGCGCCCCTGCTGCGGGTGCCCGCAGCCGCTCCGGTGGCGATCACGCCGAGCAGGGTGCCGCCGGCGACCATGGGCACCACGAAGCCGCCGGCGATGCCGGCCGAGGCGGCGACGGCGGCCAGGTGCGCGGGAGCCGTCGCGCCGAGCGTGGCCACCCCGCTGCACGCCACGAGCTGGTCGCTCTGCTCTGCCGAGAGCACCACGCTCGGAGGCAGGCTCCTCGCCCACCAGCGCTCGCCGCCCTCCCCGCCGCCGGACGCGCCCCGGCGGACGAGCAGGCCATCGGCGGGCTCCCACACCAGCACGGCCGCCCGGTCCGAGTGCGTGAGCGACACCGCCGCCGCGGCGACGTGCTCCGCGACCTGCTGCAGGGTGCGGACCTCGCCGAGGTACCGGGCCAGGTCCAGCAGGGTCGTGAGCGTCTCCGTCTGCTCCCGGGCCTCGGCCAGGGCCGCGGCCTGCGCCAGCGCTGCAGCGGCGTGCCCCGCGTACGCCGCCAGCAGGCGGCGCTCGCCGGCCAGGAACCGGTGCCCCGACGGGAAGAACGCCGCCAGGCGGCCGAAGCGCCGCCCGCCCGACGCGACGTCGACCACCAGCCGGGACCCGTCGTGGTCCTCCGCTGGCCCCTGCACCACGACCTCGGCCAGGCGCTCGGCCTCCTCGGCGGTGAGGCCGGTGCTGTGCACCCGGAGCCGCCCGTCGCCGGGCAGCCGGACGGCCAGCAGGTACCGCGGTGCGCGCACCGCCGTGCCCGCCTGCTCGGTGATCACGCGCAGCGCCTCGTCCACGTCGTCGAGCTGCGAGAGCCGGCGCGCCATGTCCTCGATCGCCTCGAAGCGCTGGGTCTGGGCGCGCACCCGCTCCTCAACGTAGGCGGCCTGGACGTCGGGGTCGTCGGCGCTGGCCGGGTCCCACTCGACCCGCATGACGCACGCCCGGTCGCCGCGCAGCTGGCACCACTCCTCCACGACCGTCCCCGGCGCCATCCCGAAGATGGTGGGAACGGCGGCCAGGACACCGGCGGCGTACTGGCACGTGTCGAGGCGGGCCCTGCGGCCGTCGCTCATGCAGTAGGCGATCCGTGCCGAGCGCTCGCCCGCCTCGAGGCAGCGGAACCTCGCCAGGGTGGTCTGCTTGCCGGCGGCGTCCGCCACCGCCCGCAGTACGGCGCCGACGTCGCCCATCGACCGCAGCACCGCCACCACCTCGCTCCCCGCGTAGGTGGCGAAGAGCCGTTCCCCCGCCCGGCGCGGCAGCTCGGCGTCACCGGTCACCGCCCGGGCGGCATCGGTCAGGCGCCGCACCTGGGCGTCGCTGCTCCAGCGGGTGGCGTCGCACAGCTCCTCCACGGACCTGGCCTCGCCGGCCCGCTCCAGCACGGCCTCGAGCACGTCGGGACCGTGCACGTCCCGGAGATGGGCGACGAGCGCGCCGGTGATCGAATTGTTGAGCTCGGCAGGCTCGGCCGGTCGGTCGGCCACCGCCTGCGTCGCCTGGTCGCTGTCGTGTTCCCCCACGTCGCAATTGTCGGCGCCCTGGCCGGCCAGCTTGAGCGGGCCCGCCCGGCGCTCGCCGCCGCCGGGCCGCGGTCGGTAGCTTCGGGCCGGGACCGGCGCGGCGCGCCACGACGAGCGAGGAGGCCTGGTGGACTACGTGAACCTGGGACGGACCGGACTTCAGGTGTCGCGCCTGTGCCTCGGCTGCATGAGCTTCGGCGTCCCCGACCGGGGACGCCACCCCTGGAGCCTGGACGAGGAGGCGAGCCGCCCGATCATCCGGCGGGCGGTCGAGGCCGGCATCACCTTCTTCGACACGGCCAACGTCTACTCGGACGGCACCAGCGAGGAGATCGTGGGCCGGGCCCTGCGCGACTTCGCCAGTCGCGAGGAGGTCGTGATCGCCACCAAGGTGCACGGCGCCATGCGCAGCGACCCCAACGGCCGCGGCCTGTCGCGCAAAGCGATCCTGGCCGAGATCGACGCCAGCCTCCGGCGCCTCGGCACCGACTACGTGGACCTCTACCAGATCCACCGCTGGGATCCCCACACCCCCGTCGAGGAGACGCTCGCCGCCCTCGACGACGTCGTCCGGACCGGCCGGGCGCGCTACGTCGGGGCGTCGTCGATGTTCGCGTGGCAGTTCGCCAAGGCGCTGTTCCTCGCCGACCGCCACGGCTGGGCCCGGTTCGTGAGCATGCAGGACCACTACAACCTCCTCCAGCGCGAGGAGGAGCGCGAGATGCTGCCCCTCTGCGCCGACCAGGGCATCGGGGTCCTCCCGTGGAGCCCCCTGGCGCGCGGTCGCCTCGCCCGCCCCTGGGACGAGGAGACGGCCCGGTCGGCGACCGACGAGTTCGGCCGGCACCTCTACGGCACCGACACCGGCGACCAGGAGATCGTGGCGCGCGTCGGCGAGGTCGCCGAGGGTCACGGCACGTCCCGGGCGCGTGTGGCGCTGGCCTGGCTGCTGCACCAGCCGGTGGTGACCTCGCCGATCGTCGGCGTCACCCGACCCGAGCACCTCGACGACGCGCTGGGAGCCCTCGACCTGGTGCTCGGCGACGAGGAGCTGGCCCGGCTGGCCGAGCCGTACCGGCCCCACCCGATCGCGGGGTTCTCCTGACGGCTCGGCAACCCCACCGCCGCGCAGCCCGGCACCCCCGCCGCACAGCCCGGCACGAGCCCCCGCACCACCGCCAGCCCGCACCGCTCACCCGCGGCGAAGACGCGCCGCCCACCCCACGGGACGGCCCGCCGGTCCTAGTGCCGCGTCCGGCAACGTTTGCACGTGGGGACGAGGGGGTGCCTGGCGCCCGCCATCCGGCTGGATCGTTCCGTGTGTTGTACCATAAGACGGTGTTGCGAAGCACTCCGTTTCTTCTCTTCGACGGCGACTGCGCCCAGGCGATGGCCTTCTATCACACCTGTTTCGGGGGTGAGTTGAGTGTGTCAAGGCTCGGCGACTCGCCGATGAAGGAGCAGTTGCCGCCCGAGAAACACGACCGGGTCATCAATGCGCACCTTCAGAGCGGTCAAGTGGAGATATCGGCCACGGACTGGATGTCTGCGCCGACCTACGAGCCGAAGCAGGGAAACACCTCAGCGATCTTCGTGATGGCCGATACCCGTGCAGAGCTGAGGGAGATCTTCGATCGGCTGGCTGTGGATGCGCACGAGGAGCGGTTTCAGGATCTTCACGACCTGCCGATCGGAACATACGGGCAGCTAACTGATCGGTTCGGCGTCAGTTGGGTCTTCTTGACCAACGAGCATTTGGCGGGGAGCGTCTAGCAGTCACCTGGCGAGACTGGTCAGCGTGAACCGTTGGCGAGCAGCATCCCGGGAACCATCCGATAAGTGCCCATACACGAGTGGGTCTGGCATTGAGCAACAGGCCCGTCTCGCTGCCAACGACGCAATCGTTGCCGGACGCGGCACTAGCATGGCCTCGTGCTCTTCGACGGGATGTCCCACCAGCTGCCCGACATCGACCCCGAGGAGACGGCCGAGTGGCTCGACTCGTTCGACGCCGTCGTCGGCACGTCCGGCCGCACGAGGGCCCGGTTCATCCTGATGAAGCTCCTGGAGCGCGCCCGGGCCGCCCAGGTCGGCTTCCCGGCGACGGTCTCCACGCCGTACGTCAACACCATCCCGCCTGACCAGGAGCCGTGGTTCCCCGGCGACGAGCTGGTCGAACGGCGCATCCGCGCGTACATCCGATGGAACGCGGCCGTCATGGTCACGCGGGCCAACCACCGCAGCGAGGGGATCGGCGGCCACCTCTCCACCTACGCCAGCTCGGCGGCGCTGTACGAGGTCGGGTTCAACCACTTCTTCCGGGGCAAGGCGAACGGCGGTTTCGGCGACCAGGTGTTCATCCAGGGCCACGCCTCGCCCGGGATCTACGCCCGGGCCTACGTGGAGGGCCGGCTCGACGAGGACCAGCTCGACAACTTCCGCCAGGAGGTCGGCGGCGACGGCCTGCCGAGCTACCCCCACCCGCGGCTGCTCCCCGACTTCTGGGAGTTCCCGACGGTGTCGATGGGCCTCGGCCCCCTCTGCGCCATCTACCAGGCGCACGTCAACCGCTACCTGCTGCACCGCGAGCTCGTCGACACCAGCGCCAGCCGCGTCTGGGCCTTCCTCGGCGACGGCGAGCTCGACGAGGTCGAGTCGATCGGCGCCCTGGGGGTCGCCGGGCGCGAGCACCTCGACAACCTGATCTTCGTCGTGAACTGCAACCTCCAGCGCCTGGACGGCCCGGTGCGCGGCAACGGCAAGATCATCCAGGAGGCCGAGGCCATGTTCCGCGGCGCCGGCTGGGACGTGATCAAGGTCGTCTGGGGCTCGCGCTGGGACGAGCTGCTCGCCCGCGACGTCGACGGCGTCCTCCTCGACAAGATGAACACGACACCCGACGGCGACTTCCAGAAGTACGCCACCGAATCGGGCGCGTACATCCGCGAGCACTTCTTCGGCCCCGACCCGCGGCTGCGCCGCCTGGTCGAGCACCTGTCCGACGAGGAGCTGCAGTCCCTGCCGCGCGGCGGCCACGACTACCGCAAGCTCTACGCGGCCTACCAGCGTGCCACCGAGTCCACGGGCTCCCCCACCGTCATCCTGGCCAAGACCGTGAAGGGCTGGACCCTCGGGCCCGAGATCGAGGCCCGCAACGCCACCCACCAGATCAAGAAGATGACGCGCGCCCAGCTCGTGGCCCTGCGCGACCGCCTGTACCTGCAACCTGAGATCCCGGACGAGGCCCTGGACGCCGACCTGCCCCCGTACTACCGGCCGCCCAAGGACTCCGAGGCACACCAGTACCTCGTGGCGCGCCGCAGCGTGCTGGCCGGGCCGGTGCCCAGCCGCGTGGTGCGGCCGCGGCCGGCGCCAGCCCCCGACCCCGCAGTCTTCGCCGACCTGCTGGCCGGCTCCGGGTCGCAGGCCGCCTCGACGACGATGGCGTTCTCGCGCCTGCTGCGCAACATGGTGCGCGACGAGGCCATCGGCTCCGCCGTCGTGCCCATCGTCCCCGACGAGGCCCGGACCTTCGGCATGGAGCCGATCATCGCCGAGACCGCCATCTACGCCCCCGACGGGCAACGGTACACCCCCGTCGACGCCGACCTGATCCTCCGCTATGCCGAGGACCGGCGCGGCCAGGTCCTGCAGGAGGGCATCACGGAGGCAGGCGCCATGGCCGCCTTCATCGCCCTGGCGACGGCGTACGCCACGTGGGGACGGCCGATGCTGCCGGTGTACGCGTTCTACTCCATGTTCGGCTTCCAGCGCACCGGCGACCTGGCGTGGCTGCTGGGCGACATCCGCGGCCGCGGCCTGCTGGCCGGGTGCACGGCCGGTCGCACGACGCTGCAGGGCGAAGGGCTCCAGCACGACGACGGGCAGTCGCCGCTGCTGGCGTCGGTCAACCCGGCCGCTCGGGTCTACGACCCCGCCTTCGCCTACGAGGTCGCCGTCATCGTGGAGGAGGCGGTGCGGCGCACGCTCGGGCCCGAGCCCGAGGACCGCTTCTGGTACCTCACCCTGTACAACGAGAACTACGCCATGCCGGCGCTGCCCGGTGGGGCAGAGGGTGACGCTGTTCGCCAGGGGATCCTGCAGGGCATGTACCGCTTCGCGCCGCCGGCGGAGACGACCGGCGACCGCAGCGCCACCATCCTCTTCTCCGGCGTCATGTGGCAGCCGGCCATGGCGGCGCGCGCCGAGCTGGCCGAGCGCTGGAACGTCTCGGCCGACTGCTGGTCGGTGACGTCGTACACCGAGCTGCGCGACGACGCCCTGGCCGCCGAGCGCTTCAACCGGCTCCACCCGACGGCCGAGCAGCGGGTCCCCGTGGTGACCCGGCAGCTGGGCCCCGGCACCGGGCCGGTCGTGGCGGTGACCGACTACGTCCGCGCCGTGCCCGACCAGGTCTGCCGCTTCGTCCCGCGCGACTTCACCTCCCTGGGCACCGACGGGTTCGGCCGGTCCGACACCCGCGAGCGCCTCCGCCGGTTCTTCGAGGTGGACGCGTCGCACATCGTCGTGGCCGTGCTCGCCGCCCTGGCCAGGACGGGCGCCGGCAGCGCCCAGGAGGTCGCGGACGCCATCGCCGCCTACGACATCGACGCCGACGCCCCGGAACCCTGGCGGACCTGAGCGGCCGGGGCTCGCTCCGCCCGGGCGGAGCCCCCGCTCCCCCGGCACCGCCGACAGACAGTCGGCAGGCGGACACCCTCGATGGCCCGCGACCGGCGAACCCGCCGCCGGCGAGCACACCCCGGGCGAACCCACCGCCGGCGAGCACACCCCCGGCGAACCCACCGCCGGGTACACCCCCCGGCGAACCCACCGCCGGGTACACGGCGCGCCGGCCGCCGCAAGCCACGGTCGGTGCACGGGGGCCAGCGCAGGCCGAGTTCGTCCACCGACGGCGGCCGGCGCCGTGCTACACTTGTTACCGCTGGTAACAACTGCTGGCGAACCGTGTAGCGCTGGCAGTGCGGTGGCATGGCGGCACACGGGCGGGGCGGGGCGATCGAGCCGCTCCCCCGTCGGACTCGGAGGAGCCAGAACATGGCCAGCAACGACGGCGGACGGACCGCCACGCAGGCGAAGCGCACGTCCGCACCGGCCGGTGTGCGCGACTCGCGCCCGGCGGCGCCGACGGGCGCCCGGGCGACGGCCCCACGGCAGCGGGCGACGGCCCCACGGCAGCGGGCGACGGCACGGGGCGG
>JAJZYI010000376.1 GCA_021798135.1 Actinomycetes bacterium
GTCGTACGCCAACGCCGGCATGGGCGCCATCTTCACCGGCCTCGCCCGGGCGGCCTTCGAGGAGGCGCTGGGCTACGCCCGCGAGCGCGTGCAGGGCGGCACGCCGATCTGCGAGCACCAGCTCGTGCAGTCCACGCTGTTCTCCATGTTCGCCCGGTACCAGCAGGCCGCGGCGGTCTCGCGGGCGGTGATGACCGGGGCCGAGGCAGCCGACGGCGTCGGCATGCTCGCCCACGCCGTGACCTCCAAGGTCACCTGCACGGAGGCGGCGTTCGCCGTGGCCAGCGACGCCGTGCAGGTCCACGGCGGGATCGGCCTGGCCCGCGGCACGCTGGTGGAGAAGCTCCTGCGCGACGCCCGCGCCTCGCTCATCGAGGACGGCGTCAACGGCTTCCTGGGGCTCGTCGCGGCGCGCCAGATCGTGGACGGGCACGGCCGCTGACGGCGCCAGCCACGTACCGGCGCCACCGGCCCACCGGCCACGTACCGGCGCCACCGGCCCACCGGCCACGTACCGGCCGCCGGCTCCGGCACCGGCCACGTACCGGCCGCCGGCTCCGGGACGGCGACCGTTGCCCCGGCAGGACCCTCGGTCGCAGGGCAGGAATTGCTTGTCCCCGGCGGGCGGACGAGGTACGTTAGCTATCTTGACCACCGATCAATAGTCCACCGTTCACGAGGCCATCGACCACAGGGGGTGGGGGCATGGCACAGGCATCCGCCGATCTCGACTACGCGCGCAAGGCGCGCGAGGGCCGCTTCGACTGGGGCTGGCTCCGCGACACGGGCTCCGAGTGGGGGGTGCGGGCGAAGCCCAGCCGCGTCGGGCTGACGCTCCGGGACATCTCGGTGGGCACCTACGGGGACGTGCCCGACGACCCGCCACGGCGCACCATGGCGCCGCGCGGCGCCGACGTCGACCCCGACGTCCCCGACATGGGCTACACGATCAACACCAAGGCCGAGGTGTGGTCGGACAACGTGCTCGACCTGTACGAGGAGGCGGTGAGCCGGCAGTGGAGCGCCACGCGCGACATCCCCTGGTCCGAGCTCCCGGAGCTCGACCCGGACATCGAGCACGCCATGTGCCAGCTGTGCACCGTGCTGTCCGAGGTGGAGATGGTCGCCGCCGACTTCCCGGCGAAGTGGCTGTGGCAGATCAACCACGACTTCGTCGAGGCCAAGATGTTCCTCTGCACCCAGGTCATGGACGAGGCGCGCCACACCGAGGTCTTCCGCAAGCGGGCGCTCGCCAACGGCGGTGGCCTCGGCAAGGCCAAGGCGGTGGTGGAGCAGTTCCTGAAGCTGATCCTCGACGCCCGCAGCTACGACGAGGGATCGGCCCTCATGCACCTGCTCGGCGAGGGGATAGTCCTGTCGGTGTTCCGCGCGGGGGAGCTCATCGCGCCGTCCCCGGTGGAGAAGCGGATCTTCCGCCTCTGCATGCAGGACGAGGCCCGGCACGTGGCCTACGGGACGATGCACCTCCGCTACCGCCTGTCCCGCGACCCGTCGCTGGCGGAGGACTTCCACGCCTACCTCGACCAGGGGGAGGAGATCATCAGCATGCTCTTCACCACGCCCGAGGTCGTCGAGCCGGTGACGCTGCTGCTCACCGGCGACGTCAAGGCCGCCGAGGGCCTCGGCCTGGGCGGCGCCGACCTGCTGCGGACCCGGGTCATCGAGGAGTACCTGCAGCGCTGCGACCACGCCGGCCTCCCGCGCCGCGGCCGGATGAGGATCCCCGCGGAGATGCTGGAGGGCACCACCGCGGCCGAGGGGACGGTGGCGTGATGGACCGGTCCTGGTTCGACGCCATGGCCGCCGACACCCGTGACCGCCCTGACGTGTACCGCAAGCTCGGCGTCGCCGACCTGCGCCTGGTGGTCGAGGAGGTCGACGCCGCCGGGCCACGGCGGTTCGGCCTGGTCCTCGACGGCTACGAGGCGGTGTCGGTGGGCGAGCTGGCCGACGTCGACGCCTTCCAGCCCGACGCCGTCGTGAGCGGCCCGCGCGAGGCGTGGGACGACCTGGCCGCCAACATCGTCCGCAACGGCGGCGCCGACGGCGCCCACAGCCTGAACGCGCTGACCATCACCGACATGCCCCTGCGGGTGACCGCGCCCGATCCGATGGGGCGCGACAAGTTCTTCCGCTTCGCCGAAACGCTGCAGACGCTGTTCGACGCCTTGGCGACCGCGCCGATCGGCGCCTGATCGGGGGCGGGGGTGGCACTGCAGGTCCTCGACCGCTGCATCGGCTGCGGGGCGTGCGAGTCGGCGTGCTCACGGGGCGCCATCTCGCAGGCCGACGCCTTCCCGGTGCTGTACGTCGTCGACCCGCTCGTCTGCACGGACTGCATGGAGTGCGTGGCGGTCTGCCCGGTCGAGGCGCTCGTCGTCGACCCGCGGTGGGCGGTGTGCTTCGGCCGGGGCTGCCCGCTCGGCACGTCGCGCTACCTGGGATGGGAGTGCGGCCACGGCTCCGATCGGTGCGCCGACTGCGGTTCGGCGCTCTGGCGCCCGCCGGCGGGCGAGTGGGTGTGCAGCAGCTGCCGGCACGGGTCCGGCGCCCGCGGGGCGCGCTGCCCGAAGGCGGCGGCGGCCCGGCGGGGCGCGAGCACCGGGTGGGCACCGTCGCAGGCGGGCGGCGCCGCGCAGGGCTAGCGAGGCGCCTCCGGCCCGCGCACGGCAGCCACCAGTGCGTCGGCGAGCGGC
>JAJZYI010000377.1 GCA_021798135.1 Actinomycetes bacterium
CGCCGTCCTTCAGGGGGCGGATGGCCTGGATGTGGCTCGGCGTCCGGCCGATCATGCGCTTGGCCTCGGCCCCGACGGCGAGCGGCCGGCCGTCCTTGATGTTCACCGCCACCACGGACGGCTCGTTCAGGATGATCCCACGCCCGCGGACGTAGACCAGGGTGTTGGCGGTCCCCAGGTCCACGGCCATGTCACGGCCGAGCAGGAAGAAGCGGTTGTCCGCCATGGATGACCTCGCTCTGCGCTAGGTGCGGATGACGATCGGTTCGGGACGCCCGACGCGTCGTCGGCGCGACGCGTCGGCCCGGGGTGCCCCAAGGCTACGGGAACGCGCCCCCGTGCACAAGGCGCCCCCGCGCACGGGGCACCACCTCGGGGCCGCCGCCTCGGGCCCGCTCGGGGCCGCCGCCTCGGGGAGCTCAGGCCAGCTCGGGGAAGAAGATGGCGATCTCGCGGGCTGCCGACTCGGCCGAGTCCGAACCGTGCACGAGGTTCTCCGTCAGGAGGGTGCCGTAGTCGCCGCGGATCGTCCCCGGCGGGGCCTCGGCCGGGTTCGTCGGCCCCATCATGGTGCGCACGATCTTCCAGGTGTCCTCGGGGCCCTCCACGACCAGCACGAACGCCGCCGATCGGGTGATGAAGTCGATGAGCTCGCCGTAGAACGGGCGCTCGCTGTGCTCGGCGTAGTGGCGGCCGGCGACGTCGGCGTCGATGACGCGCAGGGCACCGGCCACCAGGCGGAGGCCCTTGCGCTCGAGCCGGCCGACGATGTCGCCGACGAGGCCGCGCTCGACCGCGTCGGGCTTGCAGATCACGAGGGTGCGGTTCATCGAGCGGGCAGGCTACCCGGGCCCTCCGGCACCGTCGAACCCACGAGCAGGCGGCGCGCCTCGGCCACCACGTAGAGGGAGCCGGTCACCACCAGCATGTCGTCCTCGGCGCTGGCGGCAAGCCCGGCGCGCACGGCGGCGGCGGCGTCCTCGACGGTCTCGACCTGCATGCCGAGCGCCCGGGCGGCGGCCGCCACCGCGCTGGCCGGCATGCCTCGCTCCGTCGGCGCGGTGCACGCGACGAGCGTGCGGACACCGGCCGCGGCGAGCGGCTGCAGCATGGCGCTGGGGTCCCGGCCGTGGAGCATGCCGACGACGGCGCGCCGCTCGCCGGCGACGCTGATCTCGTCGGCGATGGCGCGTCCGAGCGTCGCGGCGCCCGCCACGTTGTGCGCGCCGTCCAGCAGCACCAGCGGCGCGCGCCCGACGACCTCCAGGCGGCCGGGGATCGACAGCGAGGCGAACGCCTCCTCGACCACCTCCCGGGGCACCGGCCCGTCGAAGAACGCCTCCGCCGCGGCGAGGGCGCCCGCGGCGTTGTCGCCCTGGTGCGCCCCGTGGACGGCCAGGTAGACCTCCTCGACACGGCAGGCGGGCGTCCACAGGTCGAGGAGCCGGCCGCCGACCGCCAGGCGGTTGGCGCTGCAGCCGAAGTCGGCGTCCCGCCGCCAGACGGGCGCGCCCGCCTCGGCGGCGGCCGCGGTGAACACGGCAGCCAGCTCCGGGTCGGTCTCGCCGAGGACGAGGCGGGCGCCGGGCTTGACGATCCCCGCCTTCTCGCGGGCGATGTCGGTGAGGGTGGGCCCGAGCACGTCCACGTGGTCGTAGCTGACGTTGGTGACCACGCACACGTCGGGCCGGACGACGTTGGTGGCGTCCCAGCGCCCGCCCAGCCCCACCTCGACCACGGCGACGTCGACGGCGACGTCGGCGAACCAGGCGAAGGCCGCCGCGCTGAGCAGCTCGAAGCGCGTCACCCGCCCGTCGACCAGGGGCTCCAGGCGCCGGAGGGTGGCGAGCACGGCCGCCAGCTCGTCGTCGGGGACCGGGCTCGCGTTGCGGGCGATGCGCTCGTTCACGCTGTGGAGGTTGGGGCTCGTGTAGGTCCCGACGCTGAGGCCCCTGGCCGCGAGCAGCGCGCTGAGCATCCGGACGGTGGAGCCCTTGCCGTTGGTGCCGGTGACGTGCACCACGGGGTACGCGAGCTGGGGGTCGCCGAGCAGGCGGCACAGCGCCTGGATGCGCTCGAGCGTGGGCACCTGGGCCCGCGCCGGCATGTTCCGCTCGAAGTTGGTGTGGCGGTCGAGCCAGGCGAGCTCGCCGGCCAGGTCGCCGTCCCCGGGCGCGGTGGCGCCGGGTGGCGGGGCTCCGGTTCCCACCGGCGGGGGCCCGCCGGCGGCTACGACGCGGCCCGTCGGGCCCGCGTCGACTTGGTCGGCTCGTTCTGGGGCACCAGCGTGGGGTGCACCCGGTCGAGGACCACGGCACGGTCGATGACGCACTTGCCGACGTCGCTGCGGCTCGGCAGGTCGTACATGACGTCGAGGAGGACCTCCTCGAGGATGGCCCGCAGGCCCCGTGCCCCGGTGCCGCGCAGCAGCGCCTGCTCGGCCACGGCCTCGAGCGCGTCGTCGGTGAGCTCGAGCTCGACGCCGTCGAGCTCGAAGCCCCGCCGGTACTGCTTGACGAGGGCGTTCTTCGGCTCCACCAGGATGCGGATGAGCGCGTCGCGGTCCAGGTTGGCGACCGCTCCGACGACGGGGAGCCGACCGATGAACTCGGGGATCAGCCCGAACTTCATGAGGTCCTCGGGGAGGACGTGGCGCAGCACGTCGTCGTCGCGCACGGCCGCCTGGCGGACCTCGGCGCGGAACC
>JAJZYI010000378.1 GCA_021798135.1 Actinomycetes bacterium
CCGGCGGACCGGGGCTGCCCGCACCCGCCGCCGGCGCGTCACCAGGCGTGGCGGGGCCGGTCGCCGGGTCCTCGGCCGTCGCCGGCCCGGCGCCGTCGGCCGGACGGTCACCGCCCGGGCCGTGGCCCGCTGGGATGGCGGGGCCGGTCACGAGCCGGCGAGCGCTGCCGGTGTGCCCTGGAACCCGGAGCCTTCCGCTGTCGACGCCACTGGTCTCCCTCCCTATCGCCGCCGTCGGGGCGACCCGGCCTCGATGGTAGGCGGGATGGGGCCGGTCGCGGGATCACGCCCACCAGGGCGGTGGCAGCGCCCGGTGCCGGGGCGGCGAGCCGGGGTGCCAGGGCGCTCGTCAGGCCGAGCACCGGTTGGGCCCGGCCTCCAGGTGCTGCAGCAGCGCCGGCGGGGTCTGGCCGCGCCCCATGTTGGCGCCGATGATCGACACGTAGTTCGGGGGTCGCTCGGTGGTCCTGGCCACCGCCCAGGCCACGAAGGCCTCCTCGTCCAGGCCCAGGGGGTCGACGGTGGCCCGCAGCGAGCCGAGGCTGGCGGCCACGGGCTCGCCCGGCCGGACCGGCACCCCGTCGCCGTAGTGGGCCGGCAGCACGGTCACGTCGTCGGGGAGCTTCAGGACCCGGTCGCGCAGCGACCGGTGGAGGTTGCGGGCGAACTCCTCGGCCCGCTCGGCCAGGTCGGGGCGGCCGACGCCGTCGACGAACAGGGTGTCGCCGCTCAGGACGGCGTCGCCGATGAAGAAGATGGTGGAGCCTTCGGTGTGCCCCGGGGTGTGCAGGGCCGCCACCGACAGCTCGGCGCCTCCTGGCAGGACGAAGCGGTCCCCGTCGCGCAGCGGCTCGAACGCGAACTCGAACGTGTCGGCCGGGTTGAGGTGCAGGCTGGCGCCGGTGGCGTCGGCCAGGTCGCGCGCGCCGGACAGGTGGTCCGCGTGCAGGTGGGTGTCGAACACCCGGGTGATCTCCCAGCCCAGCTGCCCCGCGACCTGCAGGTAGACGTCGACGTCGATCGACGGGTCCACCACGAAGGCCTGGTCTCCCGCCCCGACCACGTACGACAGGCAGCCCTTGGCCCGGCGGCGCACCTGGACGACCTGGGCGCCGTCGAGCTCGACGACGGCGGCGTCGTACACCTTGCTCCACGCGGCCATGCCGCCGACCAGGTTGGCGACGTCGAGGCCGGCGGCGGCGAGCGCGGCCGTCGCGACCCCCGACCGGTTGCCCGACGCGCAGACGGCGACCACCGGGCGGTCCGACGGGATCTCCGCCAGGCGGCGGTCGAGGTCGCCGAGCGGGATGTTGACGACACCGGGGATCGCCCACTCGGCGACCTCGTGGGGCTCGCGGACGTCGAGCAGGAACGGCTCGTCGTCGGTGCCGAGCCGGCTGGCCAGCTCGGCGGCCGTGATCTCCTGGTGCATGAGCGCTTCCTCCGTCTGGTGCACGCCGGCGGCAGCCCGGTCCGGCGGGTGGCCCGGTCTCGCGGCCGCTCCTCGTCCCGCCGGTGTTGCGCCAATATACCCGCAGGGGTATTAGCTCATGGTCGCGGCGCCTGGCGTGCCGCCCCCGGCGGCGCCGTGCGCCCGGCGATGGCGAGCAGGGCGGCGGCGGCGCCCGCCGGCGGGCGGTCCTCGCGCCACACCGCCCGCACCCGGCGGGACAGGTCGGCACCGGCCACGTCGACCGCCACCAGCTCGCCCCTGCCCAGCAGGTCGGCCGCGGCGAGGACGCTGATCACGGCAGGCCCTTCGCCGGCGAGGACCGCCGCGGTGATGGCCCGCGTCGACCCGAGCTCCAGGGCCGCCCGGAACGGCGGCGCGGCCCTGGGCGCGGTGCGGGACCCCGGCGGGTGCAGCGCCCGTTCCAGCACCTCCCGGGTGCCGGACCCTTCCTCGCGGACCACCAGGGGCGTCGCCGCCAGCTCCTCGGGGGTGGTCCGGGGCGGCCGCCGCTTCGCCCACCGGTGGTCGGGCGGCACCACCACCGTGAGCCGGTCGTGGAGGACCGTGCGGCTGTGCAGGCCCCTGGGCGGGCTGCCACCCTCGATGAAGCCGAGGTCGCAGCGCCCGGCGCGCAGCGCGGCGGCCACCTCGGTGGAGTTGGCCATCTCCAGGTGGACGACCGCACCGGGGGCCGTGCGCCGGAGCGCGTGCACCCAGCCCGGGAAGAGGTGCTCGGCCACCGTCAGGCTCGCCGCCACCCGCAGGCGTCCCGCCTGCTCGGCTCGCAGCGCGGCCACGCCGGTCGCGAGGCGCTCGGCGCCCGACAGGACGTCGGCCGCCCAGTCCCGCACCAGCGTGCCGGCCGGGGTCGGGTGCACCCCCCTGGGGCTGCGCACGCACAGCTGGACCCCGAGCCGGTGCTCGAGCGCCCGGAGGCGCTCGCTCGCCGCCGGCTGGCTGATGCCCAGCTGCCGGGCGGCGGCGCCGATGCTCGACCGGTCCAGGATCTCCACCAGCAGCCGGAGCGACACCAGATCGGGCAGCTCCCAGGGTGATGTCACAGGCACAGCCTATGGGTTCAGGGGCGATGACCCCCTACCGGCGGGCGGGTGACGGGCGGATCCTCGGTCCATGGCACTCGACGTGACGACCTCGCACGCCCCCGCCCGCCCGGCCGCCGGTGCCCCCGCGGCACCGCCAGGCCGGCCTCCCCGGCGCGCTCGCAGGGCAGCCCCGCC
>JAJZYI010000379.1 GCA_021798135.1 Actinomycetes bacterium
ACGGACGTCACCGCCGTGCCGGCCATGGGGGTGGTGGCCGAGACCATGACTGCATGGGTGCTCGCCGTCGAGACGCTGCGCAAGTTCGGAGGCGACTCGGTGGCCGAGCTGCAGCGCAACTGGCAGGGTGCCACCGATGCCCTGGGCACCGCCCCGTCCGCCGCCGGTGCCGGCTGAGCGGCGCGCCTGCACCCGAGACCCGTTCGGTTCCGGTTCCGCGGCCGACGCGCAAGGAGATGACCAGGTTGCTCGTGGTGCTCATGGGGTTCATGGGGGCGGGGAAGACCACCATCGGCTACCTGCTGGCCGAGAAGCTGGGCCTGCCGTTCGTCGACATCGACATCCTGATCGAGCACCGAACGCGTCGGCGGGTGGTGGACATCTTCGCCGAAGACGGCGAGGTCGCCTTCCGGCAGATGGAGCACGACACGATCGTCGAGGCCCTCGGCGGCCCCCCTGCCGTGGTGGCGCTGGGGGGCGGAGCAGTCGAGCACTCCGGGACCCGGGACGCCCTGGCGGGCGTGATGGGCATCCACCTCGAGGTGAGCTACGAGGAGGCGCTGCTGCGCATCGGCAAGGATGCCCTTCGTCCCATGATGCGGCGGCCGGACATCGGCGAGATCTACGAGCGTCGGCTCCCCGTGTACCACGACGCCGCCAAGCTGGCCGTCCGGACCGACGGCCGGCGGCCCGAGGACATCGTCCTCGAGCTCCTGGAGCACCTGGTCGCGCCGCGCTCGGTCCCCGCTGGGTCGAGGAGCGTCCTCGTCGCCCCCATGGGCGGTGCGCACAAGGTCCACATCGGCGGCGGCATCGCCACCCAGCTCGCCTGGTTGTTGCCGCAGGCGAGTTCGACGGGCAGGTGCTTCGTGGTTTCGGCCGGCGCGGACCGCAGTGCCGCCGAAGCGCTCGTCCGCCACCTGGCCGACGACACCGACCAGGAGCCGGCCCATGTCGACGTGCCCGCCGGCGAGTCCGCCAACCCTTTCGCTGTCGTCGAACAGCTGTCGCAGTGGCTCGCCGCGTCCGAGGCCCGGCGCGACGACCTGCTGGTGGGCGTGGGTGACGAGGACCTCTGCTACCTGACCGGCTTCGTCGCTGCAATCTACAACCGCGGCATGCCGCTCGCCCTGCTGCCGACCACCCTGCACGGCCAAGCCGACGCCGCCATCGGCGGCAAGAACGGCGTACACCTTCCCGGCGGCGGGAACCTGTCGGGGACCATCCACCAGCCGGTCGTCGTCGTGAACGACGTGGATCTCGCCGTCGCACACCGCGGCCACGGGTTCCGCACCGGGTTGGCCGAGGTGGCGAAGCACGCCATCATTGCCGACCAGGTCTTGCTGGCGGCGCTGGAGCATCGGTCCGAGCGGGCTGTCGAGGGCGACGTGGACGTGCTGGTCGACCTGTTGGCCCGGTCCACCGCGGTGAAGGCGGCCATCGTCACGGCGGACCAGCGCGAGCAGGGCGAGCGCGTTCAGCTCCACTACGGACACACCTTCGGCCGGGCTTTCGAGCAGCTGCTCCCCCCGGGACCCGACCGCCACGGCGATGCGGTGTCGCTGGGGATGGTGGCAGCCGGATTCCTGGCGGCCCATCTCGGCCGGATCGACCTGTCCGTCGTTGAGTTGCACCGACGCGTCCTCGGGGCGCTCGGCCTGCCCACCCGCCTGGCGGTGTCGCTCGAGGAGATGGAGCGCGCCTGGCGCCGCAGCCGGAGGGCCGGCAGCGAGCTGCGCTTCGTCCTGCTGAACGCAGCGGGGGTCGCCGAGGGCAACGTAGGCGCCGCTCCCAACCAGGTGGCCGCCGCCCTGGCCGATCTTGCTGCCGACTAGCCGGGGCTGGTCGTCTTTGGCCCGCCACGCGCTCGAGGCAGCCGTGCCGCGGCGTGACCGGCGGGGTCGGCACCGCAGGGCGTGCTGAAGTGGCCTGATCCGCCGGGGGCGGAGCTCAGCTTCGATCGGCGCGCCATGCCCTGGGTCGGGGGCAGGGCTCAGCCCTGACCCGGTTCGGGCTCGGGCGCGTCAGGGCAGTGGGTGTGGCGGATCGGCGACGGTGTCAGACGCGGCGGTCCGCAGGGTTCCGGGAACCGGGTCGGCGGGGTGCGCCCGCTCTGGCACCTCGGGCGCCGGGTCGCTGCCGAACACCGGTCGGGCGCTGCCTGCGGGGTCCTCCGCCAGGTCCTCTCGGGGAACCTCGGAACCTCGGCACGCGATGCCCCTGCTCGGCGGTCCCCGGCGGGGCGTGGTCGGAGCGTCGGGCGGTCCGGCCCAACTCGAAGGAGCGTCGCTGGCGGGGAACGACTCCACGCTCCGGCGGTCCGCCTCGGCGGCCGGCTCCAGGTCGGCTCCCTGCGCTGCCTCACCGCTCGCCGGACCTCCCGTCTCGGCGAGGCCGCGTTCCATCACGTCTTCCTGCAGCTCACCGTCGTCCTGCTTCATGACCGCGATGCGGTGCGAGTCGGACGTGGGCATCTACGGCACCCCCTTCGTCGACTGCGTGGGCTTGACGCGTGCTCCGGTTGCCTGCTCCGGGGTCCTAACCGCCGCTGCGAGCCGGCCAAACCGGCGGCGCCGCCCCCGACCCGGCGATGACGGCGGCTCCCGGCACCTGGCGCCCGATCCGGCCGCGTCCAGCCCGCGGCACCCGGGCCAGCTGTCCACCCAATGGTGCCGCCCGCTG
>JAJZYI010000380.1 GCA_021798135.1 Actinomycetes bacterium
CGGCGGCGCGCGCCACCGCCGGCGCCGAGACGGGGTCGGTCGGCCGCCGCCGCCGGCCGGGCACCGCCGCCAGCAGGGCACCGAGCACCAGCAGGGCGCCACCGGCCCACATCCACGACACCAGCGGCTGCACGGTGATCCCGACCGTCACCGGACCGTTGGCGACGAGGTCGCCGTTGGCGTCGGTGGGCAGCGCGTCGACGGTCAGGTAGATGTCGCGCAGCGGGCCCGAGGCGATGGCCGGGGTGCCGACGGGGTCGGAGCCGTTGCCGAACTGGGACACCGCGGGTCGGAGCACGCCGTGGCCGTTGACGGCCACCACCAGCTCGGTGGCGCTCACCTGTGGCGTCACGACGTTGGCCATGCGCTCGTAGGTGAAGCGCTGGCCGTCGACGACGGTGGACTGGCCCGGGCGCAGCACCGCCTGGCTCCGGTGGGCGAACGAGATGGCGCCGGTCAGCCCGACGGCGATCACGACGACGCCGAGGTGGACGACCATGCCGCCGTTGGCCCGGCCGACCAGGCCGCGCCACCATGCAGCCCCGTGCCGGCGGGCGCCGCGGGAGGCCAGCACCAGCTGGCGCACGTTGGCGGCGGCGGTGAAGCCGCCGAGCCCGAAGGCGAGGAGCGCGGGCAACCCGCGCACGCCGCCCGCCACGCACCCGACGACGACCAGGCCGCCGACCCAGGCCGGGACGAGCAGGCGGTCGCGCAGCGTGCTGGCGGTCGTCTTGCGCCACGGCAGCGCCGGGCCGACGGCCATCAGGACGAGCAGGCAGATGCCGATCGGCAGCGTCATCGTGTCGAAGAACGGCGCCCCGACGGTGACCTGCTGGCCGCTGAACGCTGCGTACAGCAGGGGGAACAGCGTCCCCAGCAGGATGACGAACGCCAGGAGCACGAACAGCAGGTTGTTGACGAGGAAGGCGCCCTCACGGCTGAGCGGCGAGTCGATCGAACCGGGCGCCCGGAGCCGGTCGCCCCGCCAGGCGATCAGGCCGACGCCGCCGACCACCGCCACCCCGAAGAACGCCAGCAGCTCGGGCCCGACGTCGGACTGGCTGAAGGCGTGGACCGACTGGATCACCCCGGAGCGGGTGAGGAACGTCCCCAGGATCGTCAGGCAGAAGGTCGAGATCACGAGCGACAGGTTCCACACCCGCAGCAGCCCGCGTCGCTCCTGCACGAGCACCGAGTGGAGGAACGCGGTGGCCGTGAGCCACGGCAGCACCGCGGCGTTCTCCACCGGGTCCCAGCCCCAGAACCCGCCCCAACCCAGGACCTGGTACGACCACCAGGCGCCCAGCGCGATGCCGACGGTGAGGAACCCCCAGGCGAACAGCGTCCAGCGGCGGGTGGCGATCTGCCAGCCCTCCCCCACCCTCCCGGTGATGAGCGAGGCGATGGCGAAGGCGAAGGGCACGGTGAACCCGACGAACCCGAGGTACAGCAGCGGCGGGTGGAAGGCGACCAGCCGGTTGTCCTGGAGCAGCGAGTTCGGCCCCGGCCCGTTGGTCGGCACCGGCCCGGTCACGTGGTGGAACGGGTTCGCCGGCCCGACCAGCATGGCGAAGAAGAACACCGCTACCAGGTAGGTGACGGCCGTGGCCCAGCCGACCAGCGGGTCGTCGGACCGGCGGCGGAAGCGCCACACCATCGCCGCGATGTACCCGGTCAGGACCAGCGCCCACAGGAGCATCGAGCCGGCCAGGGCCGACCACATGCCCGTGATCGAGTAGAGCACCGGCGTCTGCAGGCTGTTGTTGTCGGCCACGTAGGCCAGGCGGAAGTCGTGGGTGATGAGCGCGTGCTGCATCGCTCCGGTGGCCAGCAGGGCGCCGGCCAGCATCAGCACCGCGTACAGCCGACCGGACCGCACCAGCTCGGGCCGGCGGCGCACCAGCCCGGTGGCGATCACGGCGACGCCGACCACGCCGGCCGCGAGGGCGAGCAGGTCCCCGGTCTGGCCGAGCGCCGAGTTCACCGCCGCGTCACCGCCCGGCGACGGCCGTGGCTCGGGTGCCGCCGGTGCCGGTCGCCGCGGTAGTCGCCGCGGTGGTCGTCGCGGTGGTCGTCGCGGTAGTCGTCCCGGTGGTCGTCGCGGTGGTCGTGCCGGTCGTGCTTCGGCCGCGAGAGGACGAGCCCGCCGAGGAGGAGCCCGCCGAGCGGGGGCCGTCGCGCTGGGGCAGGTAGTTGCCGGTGTGGTCGACGATCACCTGGTCCGACACGAACGTGGTGCCCTGGAAGTGACCCTGGACGATGACCGGTATGCCGACCTTGAACAGCTGGGGCGGCGACCCGTGCTCGACCACGTCGATCCGCTGGTGCGACTGCTCCACGGCGAAGTCGACGACACTGCCCTGGTGGTGCACCGTGCCGGGGGCCACGATCCCGCGCAGGCGGAACGTCTTGCCTGCCAGCGACGAGCGCTGCGCCAGCGCCTGGTGCACCGTCACGTAGTAGTCGAGGGACGTCCCGATGCCCTTGACCAGCAGGAACACCACCGCCGCGACGAGCACCACCCCGACCGCCGCCAGGCGCCGGTTGGTCCGCCTGCGGGCGGCTGCCGACGCGGCGCCGCCCGCGGCGGTCGCCGGCTTCAACCAGCCCGGTGAGCCGCTCCCTGCCGGAGATGCTGTCCCTGCCGGCGAGTCGGGGGACGACCCGGCCTGGCCGGGC
>JAJZYI010000381.1 GCA_021798135.1 Actinomycetes bacterium
AGGGTCGCACTGGGGCAGGTCACGCCACTCAAGCGACCCACTCCTGAAGGCAGGGCGCGCGCCGTCCAGGCAGGCGCGGAGATTGGCGTGGTCGAAGGCGTGGAGGGCGCCGAGCGGGCCGGGGCCGGTCCCCCGGTCGTGGTCCGCCGTCAGCCGCCGGCGTCGCGTGCCGCCGACCGGGCACCGCCGCCGGCGCCGGCGAGCGCCGCCGCGCCGCCGGGCTCGTCGCGCAGCACGTCGAGCACGGCGTCGTGGAGGATCTCCAGACCGGGCCGCAGCTCGTCGTCCACCGAGACGGTGAGCGGCGGCATCAGCTTGACGACGTCGCCGTCGGGGCCCGACGTCTCGACCAGCAGGCCGCGCTCGAAGGCGGCGCGGCACGCCCGCTCGGCGACGCCCGTGCCCGGGAAGGCGAGGCCCCAGACGAGGCCCCGGCCGCGCACCTCGACGGCCAGGTCCGGACGCAGCGCGGCGATCTCGCCGGCGGTCTCCACCAGCGCGGACTCCACGATCGAGCCCTTGCCGGCGGTGGACGCGACCAGGTCGTCGCCCTCCCAGTAGCCGAGCGCCGCCGTCGCCGTGACGAAGGCGGGGTTGTTCCCCCGGAACGTCCCGTTGTGCTCGCCGGGCTGCCAGACGTCCAGGTCCCGGCGCATGAGGGTGACCGCCAGGGGCAGCCCGATCCCGCTGAGCGACTTCGCCAGGGTGACGATGTCCGGCACGATGCCCGCCTCCTCGAAGCTGAAGAACGGGCCGGTGCGCCCGCACCCCATCTGGACGTCGTCGACGATCAGCAGGATGCCGTGCTCCCTGCACAGCGAGGCGAGCCGCCGCAGCCACCGGGCGCTGGCCACGTTGACGCCGCCCTCGCCCTGGACGGTCTCGACGATGACGGCGGCGGGCAGGTCGAGCCCGCTGCCGTTCCCCTGCAGCAGGGCCTGCAGGATGTCGATGGAGTCGACGTCGTCGTCCAGGAAGCCGCAGTAGGGCAGGGCGGTGCTGTGCGCGAGGGGGACGCCGGCCCCGCTGCGCTTCATGGAGTTGCCGGTCACCGACAGCGAGCCGAGCGTCATGCCGTGGAAGGCGTTGGTGAAGCTCACGATCTGCTCCCTGCCGGTCACCTTGCGAGCGAGCTTGAGCGCCGCCTCCACCGCGTTGGTGCCGGTGGGACCCGGGAACTGCACCTTGTAGTCGAGCCTGCGCGGCACCAGGACCGTCTCGTGCAGCGCCACCAGGAAGTCGTGCTTCGCCCTGGTGCTCATGTCGAGGCTGTGCACCACCCGGTCCTCGGCCAGGTAGTCGAGCAGCGCCCGCTTGATCACGGGGTCGTTGTGCCCGTAGTTGAGGGCGCCGGCGCCGCTGAAGAAGTCGACGTACCGGCGCCCGTCGGTCCCGCACAGCACGCCGCCCCGTGCCCGGTCGAACACCGTCGGCCACCCGCGGCTGTAGCTGCGGACGGCGGACTCCAGGTGCTCGAAGACGTCGTCGATCACGGGTCGCTCCTCCTCGGGGGTCGGCTGCAGCAACCGGCACCGGCGGCGGGGGCCGCCACCGTGCGCTGCAGCGGGCCGATGCGGTACAGGATCTCGTCGGCGTGCGATGGGCTGCCGTCCGGGAACATCGACGCCGCGAACCCGAGTCGGCAGGCGACGGCGGCTCCGGCGTCCGCGCCGAAGCGCCGGAACAGCCGGTCCGACGCCACGTTGCCGGGCGTGACGGTCGCCTCGACGAACCGCACACCGGCGAGGGCGGGGCGGCGACGCAGGTGGTCGAGCATCCGGGCCCCCAGGCCGGTGCGGCGCGCCGGTGGGGCCACCCCGACCTGCCAGACGAAGAGCGTGTCGGCCGCGTCGGGACGGCGATAGCCGGTGACGAAGCCGAGCAGGACGCCCGCGGGGCCACGGGCCACCACCGAGGTGGCGGCGAAGTCGCGACAGAACATCAGGTAGCTGTAGGCGGAATTCTCGTCCAGGCCCACGTCCCTGGCCAGGCGCCAGAGCCCGGCGGCGTCGCCGACGGCGGGCTCGGCGAGCACGACGTCAGCGGCCGGCGGCGTGCCGGCCGGACCGCGTCCTGCCGGCAGGGAGCCACGCGCCCGTAGGACGTCGGGTGTCGTGCGGTCCGGTCGTACGCCTGCCGTGCTCATGCACCTCCTCCACTCCTCCACGTGACGGCGCGCCGAGCACGTGCGCCGTCCCCGGGACGGCGGCGCGCTGGCCCGCTCGGTCAGTCCCCGGACCCGCGCCCGCACGGCGCCGTGCCAGAACCGGGGCGTCCGGCCGGGCACACCAGGGGCGCGGCACGACGGGCCCGCCCGTGCTGCGCGTGGGCGACGGGCACGCCGTGCTGCGCGTGGCCGAGGGGGCCCGCCCGTGCTGCTCGCGCTCGACGGGCACCGCCCGTCAGGGCGTGCCCGTCGCGACACGCCCGCACCGCGGCGACCACGCGCCACGGCGGTCCGGTGACTGCGACCCCTGCACCGTACCCACAGCAATTGTCGGCCAAACGACGAACAGGTTGCAGTCACGTGAAGGACGCGGCCGTCGCGGTCCGTGCCGGTGCGCGGCGGGCCGCCCCGGTGCCGCCGAGGTTCAGGCCGGGCGGGCGCCCGCCGGCCCGCGGTCCAGGACCCGCCCGCCGCGGTCCGCCGCCGGCCCTGCCCCGTTGCGCCGCG
>JAJZYI010000382.1 GCA_021798135.1 Actinomycetes bacterium
GCGGCCCGGCTCCACGCGGGCGCCGTCCGAGCGGGCCCGGCACCGCACGCGCCTGCCGCCGGCGCCCGCGGTGCCACACTGGAGCCGTGCACACCCCTGAGCACGCGGCAGGGACCGACCCGGCGGCAGGCGCCACGCCCGCTGCCCTCACCGTGACCGTCAACGGGGGGACCGCCGTCCTCGCCCCCGGCACCACGGTTGCCGCCCTCGTCGCCGGCATCGCCCCCGACCCTCGTGGCATCGCGGTGTCCCGCAACCGCGAGGTGGTGCCGCGGTCGCAGTGGGAGGCCACCGCCCTCGTCGCCGGGGACCGGGTGGAGATCGTCACCGCGGCGGCCGGAGGATGAGCACGCCGTCCCCCGCTGGAGCGCCACCGCTGCGCATCGCCGGCTGCGAGCTCGGGTCGCGCCTCATCCTGGGCACGGGCGGGATCCCGAGCCTCGCCGTCCTCGACTCGGTGGTCGCCGCGTCGGGTGCTTCGCTCGCCACCGTCGCCGTCCGGCGCATCGACCCGTCCGCCCCGGGATCGATCCTCGACGTCCTGGCTGCGCACCGCGTGCAGGTGCTGCCGAACACCGCGGGCTGCTTCACGGCCGCCGACGCGGTGATGACGGCCAAGCTGGCCCGGGAGGCCTTCGGCACCGACTGGATCAAGCTCGAGGTGATCGGCGACGAGCACACGCTGCTCCCCGACCCCGTGGAGCTGCTCGACGCCGCCGAACGGCTCTGCGCTGACGGCTTCACGGTCCTCGCCTACACCTCGGACGACCCGGTGCTGGCGCGTCGCCTGGCCGGCGCCGGCTGCGCTGCCGTCATGCCGCTCGGCTCCCCGATCGGCAGCGGCCTCGGCATCCGCAACCCCCACAACATCGCCCTCATCGTGGAGGACTCGACCGTGCCCGTGGTGCTCGACGCCGGCATCGGCACCGCCTCGGACGCCGCCCTGGCGATGGAGCTCGGCTGCGACGCCGTGCTGGTCGCGTCGGCGATCACCAGGGCCGACGACCCCGTGGCCATGGCCACCGCCATGCGCCTGGCCGTCGCCGCCGGGCACGCCGCGCGCCACGCCGGCCGCATCCCCCGCCGCTGGACGGCGATGCCCTCGAGCGCCTCCGAAGGGCTGGCGGACCTTCGCTGAGCGCGGGTGCACGGCTGGCCGCACCCCCCCGGTGCCGACGGGGACCCCCGCCGAACGGGACCCGCGCCGTCCCCTCGGGCACCCAGCACAGGACACGGTTCGCACAACACGCTGCGTAGGCCCTACGCCACTGGTCACGTCTTGCCGACTCACTGTCAGTAGTGGCTTGACAACCGACAGAAGTCGTCGAAGCATGGAAACAACGGTTTCCATCGCAAGGCGCGACGAGCCCACCGCTCCTTCACGGGCACGTCCGGACAGCGATCGGGGGGTCGCACATGGAAGCGGGCCAGTCCAGGACACGGTACCTTCGGGCGAGCGTGCGAGCGGGCGCCGTCGCGCTCGTCGCTGCCGCCACCGCGCTCGTCGGCCTCGTCGGCAGCGCCGAGCCGGCCGTCGCCGCCTCGGCGCCGGTCATCGCCAGCGGGTACGCCAGCTACGTTCCCTCCAGCCTGTCGGGCGCGCCGTCCACGCCGGCTGCCAACAACTTCAACGTCCTGACGCTGGTGCAGGGGGGCGCCGCGTCCGTCAACACCGCGTCCCTGACCGTCGTCGGCCAGCCCGCCAGCGGCACGGCCACGTCGGCGACCACGTCGACCACCGGGATCGTCACGTACACGCCGACGAGCTCCACCACGGGCAACCAGGTCGTCACGTTCGCCTACTGCGCGCCGGGCGTCACCTACTCGGCGGGCAACGCCTCGTGCGCCACCGCGACGCTCACCTACGTGCCCCCGGTGGGCCTGCAGGCCATGGGCGCCGACGTCACGCCGACCGGCATGTCGATCACCGTCACGGTGTCACAGACGCAGAACGTGGGCATCTCCGTGATCGCGCCGACCAGTGCCCCGCAGGGCTCCACGGTCACGGTCGTCAACGCCCCGAGCCCGACGGTCGTGCCGACCTCGTCGGGCAGCGGGCTCACCGCCGTCACCGTCAACAGCATCTACGGGATCACCGCCATCACACCCGTGCCGCCCGGCCTGACGTACATCCCCAGCAGCATCTCGATCACCGGCGGTGACTCGCTCTCGACAGGGCAGTTCACCGCCACCTACTGCACGGCAGCGACGTCGTCGTGCACGGCGCAGGTCAACACGGGCAACTACAAGACGGCCTACCCGTACATCGAGACGCAGCTCAACCCGTCCGTCGTGGTACCTGGTGGCACGGACCTCACCCTGCCCACGGTCACCGCGCAGTTCACCGTCACGGGCAACGTCGGGTCGACCACGCCCGAGTACCTGACCGAGTTCGTGAGCCAGGCCAACGTCAACAGCAGCCTGGCAGGCAGCGGCGTCGCCGACTTCGACGGCTATCCCACGACGATGGGCACGACCGCGAGCCCGCCGCCCTACCAGGCGCCGCTCGCACTCACGTCGGGCACCATCACGGCACCGGCGCCGACGGTCACGGGGCTGTCGCCGACGTCGGGCTCCACGGCGGGCGGCACGTCGGTGACGATCACCGGCACCAACCTGACCGGCGCCACCGCCGTGTCCTTCGGGTCGACCCCGGC
>JAJZYI010000383.1 GCA_021798135.1 Actinomycetes bacterium
CCGCGGGCCCGGCCGCCGCCCCCGGACGGCCGGGCCACACCAGGCGGTCACGCCAGGGGGCGACCAGCCGGCGCACGTCGGCGGCGTCGCCGGCCACGACCAGCAGCTCCACGTTGCGCAGGCGGCCGGGTGTCCCCACCCGCCGGCCGCGGGGGTCGTGGATGCCGATGCGGGCCCCGACGTACCGGTCCGACGGGAACCCGAGCACGGCGACGTCGCCGCGCACCGAGCACAGCTCCACCAGCTCGTCCAGACCCACCCACGACTCGTCGTTGTACGAGAGCACCAGCAGCCGGGCCCGGACCTGCTCGACGACCGACGCCAGCGCCGTGGCGAACGTGGCCTTCCGGTTGAAGGGGCTCCGTTGCCCGCTGCGCAGGTCGACGCGCTTGCACGCCACCCCGTAGTGCTCGGGGGCGTCCCACGCCACCAGCGTCTCCCAGATGTGGTAGTTCGCCTCGTAGCGATGCTGGTTGTACGGCGGGTCGAGGTACGCCAGGTCGAAGGTCCCGAGCTGGCCCGCGACCGAGCAGGCATCCGCGCGCACGGCAGCACCGGTGCCGGCCAGCAGCGCCGGCGGGCGCAGCGTCAGGCGTGCGTAGGACCGCGGCGACCACTGCTTCACGAACGCCATCTGCAGCCCGGTGGTGGAGTCGACCCGGTCGGCCGCCTCGATGAGGCTGGTGAGGAGCACCGGGTGCAGGGGCGACCCCTGGTAGCGGTCCTCGATGGCCTGCCGGATGGCGTCGATGCGCTCGCCGTTGTGCGGCTGGAAGAACCGTGAGCGGACGCAGAAGGTCTCCGTGACGTACCCGGCCGTGCCCGGCAGCGCGTCGAGCTCGGCCAGGGAGCGCTCGAGCTCGCCCGGATCGACGCCGGCGGCGTCGGTGGCCACGTAGCAGCGGGCCAGGACCTCCGCGCAGCGGGTGCTGTCGACGGCGGTGACCTCGGCACCCGCGGCCTTGAACGCCTGAGCGACCCGGGTCGTCCCCGTGAACAGGTCCAGGGCGCGCCGCGCCCCGACGAGCTCGGCCATGGCCCGCAGCACGGGCACCAGGCGCCGCTTCGACCCGATGTACTTGATCACCGGGCCGGCGTCACCGGGGCGGCGGCGCCGAGCCGCGGGCACGGCCACCGGAAGTGCGGCGGAACCACCAGCCCGGGTCGCGGGCGTGCGCGTGGAAGTGGTCGGGCACCTGGCGCATCACCCGGTCGACCGACCACGTCCCCGACCCGAGCTCCCGGTCGGCCACGTTCGCCAGCACCCGGAGCATGTGCGCCAGGTGCGCCGGTGGCGGCTCGGTGCCGTGGTGGCGCCACACCACCATCGGCACCCCGCACACCTCGCAGTCGGCCACCCAGCACACGTCGTCCTCGTGGTGCCACGGCGTGATGCGCGCCGCCTCGCACAGCTCGCAGCCCGGGACCCGCGCCGAGCCGGACCCGGTCCGTCCGGTGCCTGCGGTTCCCCGGGCGGTGCCGCCGTCCGGGGCTCCTGCCACCGGACCGCTCACCGCACGACGGCGGACCGGTGCCGGCCCGGGGGGAACCGGCGGGCCCACGCCGGGACGTCGCGGCGTCCCGGGTCGGCGTCGCGGCCCGGGACGCCGGCGTCGCGCGCGGCGGCCACGGCACGGCGGCGGTGCGCGGCGCGCCACGGGGTCATGGCGTGCAGGTCACTGGGTGTAGACGGTCACGGGGGTCCCCTGGCTCACGGAGGCTCCGGGCGCCGGGTTGGTGTGGAACACCACGCCGCTGCCGGGACCGAAGATGTTGCCGACGGTGAGCCCCGCCTGCTCAAGGACGGCGATGGCCTTGTCGAGGGGCATGCCGTTGGTCACGTTGGGCACGACCACGGGCGGCGGTCCCTTGGACAGCACGACGGTCACGGTGCCGCCCAGGCGCGCCTGCGTGGCCGGCTGCTCCGACACCACCGAGCCCGCCGGCGCGCTGTCGTAGGCGGTGCTGCACTGCGCCACCAGGCCGACCGCGTGGAAGGCGCTCGACACCCCCGCGCAGCTGGTGATGCCCGACAGGCCCGGGACGGTCACGAACGGCGGGCCGGAGGACACCACGACGGTCACGGTCGACCCCTCGGTCGCCGTCGAGCGCGGCGACCACGACACGGCGTGCCCGGCGGCCACGGTCGTGCTGCTCTGCGAGGTGCAGGTGGCGAGCAGGTGGCTTGCGGCCAGCGCCTGCCCGAATGCCGAGCACGAGCCGCTCACGCCGGTCAGGTCGGGCACGGCGACCGGCGGGGGTCCCGACGAGACCACCACGTCGACGGAGGAGCCGTCCTTCACCGCCGTCCCGGCGGCCGGGATCTGCCGGAGCACGGTCCCCGCTGCGGCGGTGGTCGAGTACCGCCGCCGCAGCACCTTGACGTGGTCGCGGTACGGCTGCAGGGCGGCATCCGCCCGTGAGGTGCTCAGGGAGACGAGGGCGGGCAGCCGGTGGCTGGCGACGAACACCTTGTCGCGCACGGCGTAGGCGGCGCCCGCGCCTGCCAGGCCCGCGACGACCACCAGGGCCGCCACCACCCACGGCCAGCGGCGGCGGCGACGGGCTCCGAGGTCGCCGTCCCCGTCGGCTGCTCCCGGCGACGGCCCGGCCGTCTCGGCTGCACGGGCGCCGGCGTGGGCCCGG
>JAJZYI010000384.1 GCA_021798135.1 Actinomycetes bacterium
GCCCTGGGCGCGGCGCCGCGGTGCGCCCCGCCCGGCTGCGGCCCACCGGGACGACGTCCCGGTGGGCCGCGGCCGACGACGTGGTCCTCACTGGATCTTGGAGAGGAGCTTCTCGGAGACCGCGACGGCCGACGCGGGCAGCGGCTGGAAGTTCACGGCGTCGAGGAACGACGGTGCCGAGCCCCCGCTGGGGTCCATGGCCCACGCCAGCAGCGCCTTGATGGCCTGCGCCTTGGTGGCGCTGGACTGCTGCGCGTTCACGATGGCGTACTCGTAGTTGATGATCGGGTAACCCTGCGGCGCGCCGGTCCCGTCGACCAGCGAGATGGCTCCCGACGCCGGCGTGGAGGCGGCGAAGCTCGACGCCTCGGCGGCGATGGTCTGGGCGTTCAGCGGGACGTAGTTCCCCGAGCCGTTCTGCAGCTCGGCCTGGCCGAGGTGCCCGGCCTGGGTCTGGGACTGGTAGCTGATGCCGATGTAGGCCACGCAGCCGGGGGTGGCCTTGCAGCCGCTCACCATGCCGCCGTTGCCGTTCTCGCCCAGGGCGTTGGGGATGCCCGGGAACGACACCGACGTGCCGTAGGAGATCTTGGCACCCCAGCCGTTGGGGTCCTGCTTCGACAGGTACTGGGTGAAGATGAACGTGTCACCGCTGCCGTCGGACCGGTGCAGGGCCACGATCTTCAGGTTCGGGAGCGCCACCCCCGGGTTGGCGGCGGCGATCTTGGCGTCGTTCCAGTTGGTGATCTGGCCCTGGTAGATGGCCGACAGGATCTTGCCGTTGAGCTTGAGGGTGCCGCTGAAGCCCGGGATGTTGAAGTTGATCATCTGGGCGGAGATGGCCAGCGGGATGTTCTCCAGGCTCGGCGTGGACGAGGTCTGCGCCGAGGACAGGTAGGCGTCCGAGGCTCCGATGTCCACGGCTCCGGTCGAGGCCTGGGAGATGCCCGTGCCCGACCCGGTGCCCGCCGGCGTGACGGAGATGTTGGCGTGGAGCTGCGTGTACGCCGGCGCCCACTTCTGGAACAGCGGGTACAGGAGGGTGGAGCCCGTCTCCGACAGGGCGACGGTGGCGGTGGGCGGCGTCTCGAGCGACGACAGGCTCGGCGTGGACGACGAGCCTGTCGACGACGCGGGGGACGACGAGGCCGACGAGGACCGGGACGCCGCGCTGGCCGACCCGGACGAGGTCGACGAGCTGCAGGCGGCCAGGGCCAGTGCGGCGCCGGCGACCACCGACACGGCGCCGAGCCGACGGCGTCGGCTGGCGGTCAGCAGTGCGCTGGGCGCGTTCGGGCGCGTGGGCATAGGGGTACTGCTCCTTTCGGGAGGTGACGCGTGACCTGGGCGTGACGCGGTGCCGGGCGTTGTGCCGGCGCTCGGTGCCCGGATGGACGGGGCTGGCCGGCGGGCCGGCCGCCGCCCTGGGGTGGCGGCGACGGTGGCACGACCGGGCCCGGTGTTCAGCCGGCCGGCGCGCCGGCGTGGCCGGCGCCCGGACCGGGCCGGGAGGGTCAGCTGTGGGCGGTCATCCGATCCTCCCGCTCACGTAGCTGACGGTCTCGGGCTCGTTCGGCGACTCGAACACCTGCCCGGTGGGGCCGCTCTCGACCATGCGGCCGTTGTAGAAGAACGTGGTGGTCGAGGAGATCCGCCTCGCCTGGCCGAGGTTGTGGGTGACCATGACCATGGTCAGGTCGGCGGACAGCTGGACGAGCAGGTCCTCGACCATCTCGGTGCTGATGGGGTCCAGCGACGACGTGGGCTCGTCGAGGAGCAGCACCTCGGGGCCCACCGCCAGGGCCCGGGCGAGGCACAGCAGCTGCTGCTGGCCGCCGGACAGGCGGAAGGGGGAGTCGTCGAGCCGGCCGGCGACCGCCGCCCACAGGCCGACCTGCCGAAGGTGGTGCTCGGCGATACCCCGCAGGTCCCGGCGGGGGGCGAGCCGGTGCGCCCGGACACCGGCCACCACGTTGTCCTCGATCGACATCGGGAACGGGTTGGGCCGCTGGAAGACCATGCCGACCCGCCGACGGAGGTCGAGCGGGTCGACGCCCGGCGCCTCGACCTCGTCGTCGCCGACCCGGACCGAGCCTCGGCGCCAGTAGCCGCGCACCTGGTCGTTCATGCGGTTGATCGACCGGAGGAAGGTGGACTTGCCGCAGCCGGTCGGGCCGATCAGCGCGTTGACCGCGTTCGGGGCGAAGGCCACCGTGACGTCCTGCAGCACCGTGGCGTCGCCGAAGCCGACGCTCAGGTCCTCGGTCCGCACAGCGGGGCGGGGCGCGACCGCCACCGCGGCTCGCTGGCGGAGGGGCGAGCGCTCGGCGGCACCGGCCTCCGCTCCGGCCCCGGTCGCCGAGCCGACGCTCGCGTGCAGGCCGGCACCGGGCCGGCTGGTGGGCTGGCTCTGCGTCATCGCCAGCGACAGTAGGAGCAGCGGGTTAACGCCTCGCGAACAGGGCGCAACACGGCGGTGATCGTTGGGTGAACTCCCGATGCCCACGGCATCAAGCCGGTCGCTCCGGCGGCCGGTGGCGCCACCGGTGCGCGGCAGCCTTGGTCGCCCCCCACACCAGGGCCAGCTCGGCGAGCTCGTCGTCCACCTCGGACCACGACCGGGGGACCAGGCCGTCCGGCCCGCC
>JAJZYI010000385.1 GCA_021798135.1 Actinomycetes bacterium
CGCTCGGCGGCTCGCCGGGCGACCCACCGGCCCCCGCAGCCGCCCCGCCGCCACCGTCGGCTGCACCACCGGCAGCCCCGTCAGTGCCACCGGCAGCCGCCGACCCGGCCAGGAGGTCGAGCACGTCGACCCAGCCCGGCGGCGGCAGGGTCAGCGCATCGGGGTCGACGCCGGCCCTCGCCGGCAGCCGCTCGGCCAGCAACCCGGCATGCTCGCCGTGCTGGCGGGAGAGGACGGAGAACAGCACCCGGGTCGACGGGCACGGCTCGTCGGCCACCCAACCACCCACCACCTCGAAGAGCCGGTGCTCGATCCACCGGAACCCGCCGATCAGGGCCGGCGGCAGCGCCTGCCCGCCCGCCACCGGTCGCGGGTCGCCGGGGATGGTGCCGTCGACGAGCCATGCCGGCACCGGCAGGTGGCCGCACGCCCAGGACCCGGCAGCCGACGCGGCGCGGGGAGCGCCCCCGGGCGCCGCGGTGCTGCCGCTCGGCACCAGCGGAGCGGTCACGATCCGGCCTCGACGGGAGCGGGCCGCTCTCGGTAACGGTGGGTGATCGGCATGCGCCGATCCTTGCCGAAGGCCCGCGCCGAGATCCGGATGCCGACCGGGGACTGCCGGCGCTTGTACTCGGCCACGTCCACGAGCCGGGCCACGCGTTCGGCCAGGGCGGCGTCGGTGCCACTGGCCACCAGCTCTGCCAGGCTCCGGTCCTCGTCCACCAGCGCGGCGAGGACCGGGTCGAGCACGTCGTAGGGCGGCAGGCTCTGGTCGTCGCGCTGACCGGGACGGAGCTCCGCCGACGGCGCCTTGGTGAGCACCGAGCCGGGCACGATGTCGGTCGTCGCCAGCGCGTTCCGGAAGCGGCACAGGCGGTAGACCAGCGTCTTCGGCACATCGCGGATGACGGCGAAGCCACCCGCGGAGTCGCCGTAGAGGGTGGAGTAGCCGGTAGCGAGCTCGCTCTTGTTGCCCGTCGTCAGCACGATCCAGCCACGGGCGTTCGACAGGGCCATGAGCAGCACGCCGCGGATGCGCGACTGCAGGTTCTCGTCGGTCAGGCCCTCGGCCGGCGTCCCGGCGGCCGCGAGCATGTCGCCCAGCGCCGCGTGCGCCGGCTCGATCGGGACGACCTGCAGCTCGATGCCCAGCCGCTCGGCGAGCGCCCGGGCATCGCTCAGCGAGCCCTCGCTCGAGAAGCGTGACGGCATGGCCACCCCGTGGACCCGCTCGGGGCCGAGGGCGTCCACGGCGACGGTGGCCACCAACGACGAGTCGATCCCGCCGGAGAGGCCGATGACGGCGTCGGTGAAGCCGTTCTTCGCCAGGTAGTCCCTGGTGCCGAGGACAAGCGCCGCGTACACCTCGGCCTCGGCGCTGGCAGCGGGGAGCTCGACGGCCGTCCCCGCCACGGGCCCCACAGCCCGGACCTCCGCTTCACCCTCGGCCCGGCCCGCACCGTCGCCGGCGGCCCGGCCCGCACCGTCACCCTCGGCCCGGCTCGCACCGTCACCCTCGGCCCGGGCCGCGACCCGGCCTGCTCCGTCGAGCGGGCCGCGCAGGCGGATCCTGATCGGCTGCGAAGGGGGTTGCTGACCCTCGGGCCCCGTCGCGCCGGCGGCTTCCCGGGGCGACGGCCTGGCCCCGTCCGCCGGTAGCACGGCGGCCGGCCCGGGCCCGACCGAGGCCCCGACCGCAAGTGCCGGCCCGCCCGGCGGCGGAGGCGCGACGGCCAGGTCGGCCACCAGCAGCTCCTCGCTGAAGCGGGCGGCCGTCGCCGTGAGGTCACCGGCGGGGCCGACGACCATCGACCCGCCGTCGAAGACGAGCTCGTCCTGGCCGCCGACCTGGTTGACGTAGGCGATGGGGCAGCCCGCCTGGGCGGCGCGGTCCCGCAGGACCGCGAGGCGCTCGGCCGACCGCCCCACCATGAACGGCGACGCGTTCACGTTGACGACCAGCTGCGCCCCACCGCGCCCGAGCGCGGGCACCGGCCCGTCCTCGAACCACAGGTCCTCGCAGATGGACATGCCGACCAGCACCCCGCTCACCTCGGCGAGCTGGAGCGGCCCCGACCCGGCGGCGAACCACCGCTCCTCGTCGAACACCCCGTAGTTCGGCAGCAGGCGCTTGTGCGCGACGAGGACCACCTCCCCACCGGCACACAGGGCGAGGGCGTTGCGGAGCCGCCGGGGCGCCCCCCGCACGGCCGCCTCGCGCGCCACGCGCCCCGTGCCCAGGGCGCCGGAGACGGCGTCGGTCACGCTGGCACCGACCACGTCCACGAAGCCGACGAGCGCGGCGACCTGTCCGGTCCGGCCGGCCACCTCACGCAGCGCCGCCAGGTTGTCGGCGACGAACCCGGGCTTCAGCAGCAGGTCCTCGGGCGGGTAGCCGGTGACGGCCAGCTCCGGTCCGGCGACGAGCGCCGCGCCGGCACGCTCGGCGGCAGCGAGGCCCTGGAGGATGCGCTCGACGTTGGCCGCGATGTCGCCGACCACCGGGTCGGACTGGTGCAGGGCCACGCGCAGGGTCGGGGGACCGGGGCGCACGGCAGCGGCATCGGGCACCCGACGAGCCTACGCGCCGGACCGCGTGCCCCGGCCACCTCAACCACCCCCCCCCCCGCCCCGG
>JAJZYI010000386.1 GCA_021798135.1 Actinomycetes bacterium
TGCGCGGTGGCATCGGACCTGGCGGGTGCCGACGTGCCCTTCGCCTCTTGGCCGGGCCCGCCGCGCGGCGCACCGTGACGGCGTGGCCAGGTGGGTGCTCCACGTCGACATGGACCAGTTCGTCGTCGCCGTCGAGATCCTCCGCCACCCCGAGCTCCGCGGCCTGCCCGTCGTCGTCGGCACCGTCGGCGACCCCGGCCGGCGCGGCGTCGTGTCGGGCTGCTCGTACGAGGCGCGGGCGTTCGGCGTGCGCTCCGGCATGGCGCTGCGCCAGGCCCGCCGGCGCTGCCCCGGCGCCGTCTTCCTCGCGTCGGACCCCGAGGCCTACCGGCGGGCGTCGCACCAGGTCATGGCCACCCTGGTGGGCTTCCCGGCCGACGTCGAGGCGGCCGGCTGGGACGAGGCGTTCCTCGGCGCCACGACGGACGACCCCGAGCGCCTCGCCCGCGACGTCCAGGCCGCCGTGCGCGCCCGGGCCGGGCTGGCGTGCTCGGTCGGGATCGGCGACACCCGAGAGCGTGCCAAGGTGGCATCCGCGCTCGCCAAGCCGGGCGGGGTGCTCCGCCTGACCGCGGCCAACTGGCTCGCCGTCGTCGGTCCCGAGCCGCCCCGGCGCCTGTGGGGCGTGGGCCCCCGCACGCAGGCCCGACTGGCCACGCTCGGCATCCGGACCGTCGCCGCGCTCGCCCGTGCCGATCCCGACGCGATGGCGGCGGCCTTCGGTGCGCATGCCGGACCGCACCTCGTCGCCCTCGCCCGCGGCGAGGGGCCGGCAGCGGTCTCGCCCCGCCGGCCACCCCCCAGGTCGCACGGCCACCAGCAGACCTTCGCCAGCGACCTCGGCGACCCCGCGCTCGTCCGGTCGGCCGTCGCCGGCGCCGCCGACGAGGTCGCGGCCGACCTGCGCCGGTCGGGTGCCAAGGCCCGGCGGGTGGCCGTGACCGTCCGCTTCGCACCGTTCGACACCCACACCCGCAGCGCGCCCGTCGGCGCTCACAGCGGCGGGCCGGACGGCGTGCGCCCGGCCGCCCTCGCCGCCCTCGGTCGGTTCCGCCTGGACCGACCCGTCCGCATGGTCGCCGTCCGCGCCGACCTGGCCGCACCGGCCACCGCGCCGTCGAGCTGAGCGTGCGGCAGCCGCGGCCCGGGACCGTGCCCGCCGCGCAGCCCGACCAGGGTCTCCGGCACACGGCGGGATGCCCGGGGTACGCTCGCTCTGGTCGCACAACGTGATGGACGCGCCGCGAGCGGGCGCCGATCGCTGGCGGGCTCGCCACCCTGGCTGCCAGCGCGGGTAGGGCACATGGCTGCAGGCAGGGCACATGGTTGACGGTCTGGCGCTGCCTCCCACGATCATGCGCGCCCTGGGGGCGCCCACGCCCGAGGTCGAGCTGATCGAGCGCCTGTGCCGCTCGGCCGTCGACCTCGGCCACTACGACGCGGCGTGGGTCGACTTCCGAGGTGAGGGCCCCGAGCACCCGATCGTGGCGGTCGCCGGGTGCCGGTGGGATCGCGACGGCCTCGCCGACCTGGACCGGTCGTGGCGTTCCGGCAACCCGTCGCAGGGGCCTGTCGGGCGCGCCCTGCTGTCCGGCGAGATGCAGGTCGTGCACGACGTCGCCCAGGTGCCCGGCCGCCCACCGTGGAAGGGCCACTGCGAGGCCTCGGGCTACCGCTCGCTGGTGGTGCTGCCCTTCCGCACCGTGCCCACCGGTGCCCTCACCGTGGCGTCACGGGTCGCGGGGCGCTTCGACCCCGCGAGCATCGAGCCGCTGGCGACGCTGGCCGACACGGTCGGGCTGGCTGCGCAGAGCCTGCAGCGCCTGACCCGCGTCACCCAGAGCCTGGAGGAGACGGTCGACGCCCTCTGCGCGGCGCTCGAGAAGCGCGACCCGTACACGGCCGGCCACCAGCGGCGGGTGGCGGAGCTGGCCCAGGGCATCGCGCTGCGGCTCGGCATGAGCGCGTCCGACGCGTACGGCGTGGCCGTCGCCGGCCGCGTGCACGACATCGGCAAGCTGGTGGTGCCGCTGGAGATCCTCACCAAGCCGGCCCGCCTGACCGCCAACGAGTTCGCGCTGGTCCGGGACCACTCGCGGGCCGGCGCCGACATCCTGGCAGGCGTCGCCTTCCCGTGGCCCGTGGCCCGCATGGTCCTGGAGGTCCACGAGCGCCTGGACGGCTCCGGGTACCCGTCCGGCATGTCGGGGAGCGCCATCCTGCCCGGCGCCCGGATCCTCGCCGTCGCCGACGTGGTCGAGGCGATGGCCGCGCACCGGCCCTACCGGGCCTCGCTCGGCCTGCAGTCCGCCCTCGACCACGTGCGCCAGTGGCGCGGCACGCTCTTCGACGCCGACGTCGTCGACGCGTGCCTGGAGCTGTGCCAGTCGGACGAGCTGCACTTCGAGCCCGACGCCCGCCGGCCGTTCGGCCTCCTCCCCACGCCGCGGTAGTGCCCTGACCGCGGAGGCCCGGTCGATCGGCCGCCGGGACCGGCGCTCATCCGGCTCTTCCTCAGACCCCGCTCCTCCTCAGACAGGGCCTGCTGACCGCGGAGGCCCGGTCGATCGGCCGCCGGGCATCGGAGGGCCGCCGGCCGACCGTCCCGGTGCC
>JAJZYI010000036.1 GCA_021798135.1 Actinomycetes bacterium
CGGCTGCTCGCCGGGGACGTCGCGGTGGCGATGATGACCGAGGGGCGCGGCTTCTCGAACGCCAAGGCCAAGCGGGAGCTCGGCTGGGAGCCGCGCTACCCGTCGTGGCGTCAGGGTTTCGAGGAGGGCCCGCACTGAGGAGGCGGGGCCGAGCCCTGGACCGCTCCGCCCCGCACGGCGTCGTGCCGCCGGTCCGGCCCTCCCGCCGCAGCGGGACGCCGCTCGCCGCTCGCCGCTCGCCGCTCGCCGCTCGCCGCTGGTCGTGCTCCTGGTCGTGCTCCCGGTCGTGCTCCGCCCGGTCCGGTCAGCCCCCCGGGACGGGGGCTGCGGCGCCGAGGCGCTGCAGCAGCGGCGCCTTGACCAGGTCGAGGAGCACCGTGGCCGCCGCCACCGCGCCGAGGAGCACGGCGATGGGGCCCAGGCCGACGGGGGCCATGAGGACCCCGCGGCTGGCGAGGGTCGCCACCGCCACGACGTCGAGCCCGGTGGCCGCCAGCATCCAGGCGCTCGGCCGGCTGGCCCACAGGTGACGGCGCTCGCGCACCAGGTACACGGTGGCCTGGCCGGTGAAGACGAGCATCACGAAGACGAGCGTCTGGGTGCTCCGCAGGCCGAGCCCCAGCACGTCGCGACCGATGGCGAAGGTGGCGAACGACCCGGCGAGCCACGGGACGGCGACCCCGAGCGCGGCGATCGAGATGGCGGGCACGTGCCAGCGGTCCGGCCGGGGGGAGAAGCCGACGCGGTCGGTGGCGATCGACATGGTGACGACGTCGTTGGCGAAGAGCAGCAGCAGCACCAGCCTGGGGGTGGTCACGAAGCTGCCGGTGACGATGAGGCCGAGCCCGAGGAACAGCGACACCTGGAAGGTCTTGGCGATCTTGTTCAGCGTGTAGGTGAGCATGCGCTGGTAGACCCGGCGCCCGGTCTCGACGGCGGTGACGATCCCGCCCAGGCCGGCATCGGTGAGCACGATGCTGGCGGCGTCCTTGGCCACGTCGGTGGCCTCCGACACCGCGACGCCGACCTCGGCCCGCTTCAGGGCGGGGGCGTCGTTCACGCCGTCGCCGGTCATGCCGACGACGTGCCCGGCCCGCTGGGCCCGTTCGACGAGGGCGAGCTTGTCCTGGGGGAGGACCCCGGCCACCACGTCGTAGTCGAGCGTGGTGCCGCTGCGGTCGCCCAGGACCTGCGGGGGGGCGAGCCGGTCGCCGATGCCCACCTGCCGGGCGACGGCGAGGGCGGTCGGCGCGGCGTCGCCGCTCACCATCACGACCCTCACCCCCAGCTCGTGCAGGTGCTCGACGAGCGCGGCCGAGTCGTCGCGCACGGGGTCGCCGAGCGCGACGAGCCCGGCGAGGTCCAGGCCGGTAGTGCCGGCAGGGCCGGCAGAGCCGGCAGGGCCGGCAGGGCCGGCAGGGCCGGCAGAGCTGGCAGGGCCGGCAGAGCTGGCAGGGCCGGCGGCGACGGCGAGCACCCGGGCACCGCCCGAGGCGAGGGCGTCCACGTCGGCCTCGACGCCTGGCGGGCACGCGGCCAGCGAGCAGACGACCGACGGTGCGCCCTTCAGCACCCTGAGCTGCACCCCGCCGGACTCGACCCGGGCCTCGGAGCGCTTGGTCTCGGGGTCGAACGGGACGAAGGCGACCCTGGCCGCCTGCCCGGCGGTGCCGCTCCCGTCCGCCGCGATGACGGCGAGGTCGATGGGGTCCTGGGTGGCCTCGTCGGACGCAGCGGCGGCGAGCCCGAGGACCTCGGAGACCGCACGTCCGCGGTAGGGGAGCACGGCGGTGACCGACAGCCGGTTCTCGGTGATGGTGCCGGTCTTGTCCGCGCACAGCAGGTCCATCGCCGCGGCCTCCTCGATGGCCGACAGGTGGGTGACCAGCACCCCGGGTCGAGCGAGGTCGAGCGCCCCCAGCGAGGTGGCCAGGGTGAACGTGGCGGGCAGGGCGACGGGGACGGTGGCGACGACCAGGATGAGCACGAAGGGCAGGAGGTCGGCAGCGGGCAGGTGGACGACCAGCCCGTAGGCCAGGATGGCGACCACCAGCGCCCCGTCCATCGCGAGCAGGGCCCACACGACTCGGAAGATGGTCTGCTCCAGGTGGCTGGCGGTCTTCGCCGTCCGCACGAGCTCGGCGGTGCGCCCGAAGTAGGTGTGGGCGCCGGTGGCGGTCACCTCGCCGGTCGCCTCGCCACGGCGCACGACCGAGCCGGCGTAAAGGGGGCCGCCCGGTCCCACGTCCACCTCGGCGGACTCCCCGGTGAGCACGGACTGGTCCACCGCGGCGCCGCCGTCGAGGACGGCGAGGTCGGCGGGGACGATGTCGCCGACCCGGACGTGGGCGACGTCGCCGGGCACGAGCCGGCTGGCGTCGACGAGCTGCCAGCGGCCGTCGCGCAGCACCCGCGCCTGCACGGCGAGCCGGCTGCGCAGGAGCGACAGGGCCTGGCGGGCCCGCCTCTCCTGCAGGAAGCTCAGCACCCCGTTGAAGACGACCAGGACGGCGACGATCACCGCCTCCGTCCCCTTGCCCGCCGCCAGCTCCAGGACCACGGCCGCTTCGATCAGGAACGGCACCGGACCGGTCAGCTTGGCCGCCAGCTGCCGCACGAGGTGGGGGCGCTCGGCTTCGATGGCGTTCGGTCCGTAGCGAGCCAGGCGCTCGGCGGCCTCGGCCTGGCCGAGCCCGCCGCCTGCGGCCGGGGGCTGGGTCTGGTGGTGCTTGCCGCCTGCGGCCGGGGGGTGGGTCTGGCCGAGCCCGCTGCCCGCGGCCGGTGCGTCGACCCCTGCCCGGGTCGCCGCGGTGGCGGGCGGCCGCCCTGCCTCGGGCTCCCGGCTCCTGCTCATGCAGGGGCCGGGGTGGCCGGCGCCTCCATGAGCCGTCTGGAGGGGACGATCACCACCGGGCGGAGGCAGTGCTGCGCGCACGCGGTGCCGACCGAGCCGATCAGCAGCCCGGAGACCGGGCCGCGGCCGTGCGACCCCACGACCAGCATGTCGGCCTCCGCAGCGCGCGCACACAGGGCCTCGGCGGGGTCGCCCTCGAGCACGATCGGCTCGACCTCGACCGCGGCGGTCTCGGCGGCGGTCTCGGCGACGGTCTCGGCGACGGTCTCGGTGAGGCGCTCGGAGGCGCGCTCGACCAGCCTGCCCTCGTCCACCGGGTAGGAGAACTCGATGTTCCGGGCGAGGTCGTAGGGGCTCTGCCAGACGACCACCGCCTCCACGACCGAGCCGCGGACGGCAGCCTCCTCGAGGGCCCAGGCCAAGGCCCGGCGCGATCCCTCCGAGCCGTCGACCCCGACGACGATCCGACCGGTCACGGCGACGGCCACCACTGCCTGCCCGGCAGGGCGCGTCCGCACCGATCGGCCCCGGCCTCCCGGCACGCGCAGCGCATCGTCGGACCTCCTTCGGGAGCTCTCGCGACCGACGCTAGGAGGACCCGACGCCGCCCGACAGGGGCGAAGGTCCCTCGCCGGTGGGCGTGCCGAGCTCGGACGTCGGCCAGGCCGTCCCGGGGTGGCCCGGTGGTGCCGGGGTGGCGCGCCCGAGGTGGCCAGGTCGTCCCGGGGTGGCCCGGTGGTGATGGCTCGGTCGTCCCCGGGACCGGCCGTCCCGAGGTGGCCCTGCCCTGCCGGCACCGGCAGGCCGCAGCCCGACGTGCCGGTCGGGCGACCCGGGTGCAGGATGGTCGGCGGTTGGCGGTCGGCGGTCGGCGGTCGGCTGTCGCCGGTCGTGCCGGCCGGGAGCGCCGGCCGGGCGCGCCGGCCGGTCCTGGGGGAAGCGCACGCCGCGCCTCGGAGCCGCGCCGACCCTCGTCGTCGAACGGAGACGGCCATGGACGTGAGCTGCCAGTTCGCCCTCTACCCCCTCGGCGAGGCCGAGCTCGGTCCGGCCATCCACGCCGGCCTGGCGGCGCTCTCGGCGCGTGGACTCAGCGTGGAGCCGGGCCCGATGAGCACGCTGGTGCGCGGGCCGGTGGACGAGGTCTTCGCCGCGCTCGCCGAGGCCTTCAAGGCCGCGGGCGGCGCCACCGTGCTCGTCGCCACGGTGTCGAACGCCTGTCCCGTGCCCTGAGGGTCGGGGTTCCACGCGGTTGCGGCTCCGGCCTGGCGTGGCCTGTGGCACCGGGCGGACGCGGGTCCGGAGCGCCCGTCGCCGTGGTCGGGGCGCGCCCGTCGCCGTGGTCGGGGCGCGCCCGTCGCCGTGGTCGGGGCGCGCCCGTCGCCGCGTCGTGGTGAAGGCCCCCCGACCCGTCGCCGACGCCCGCCGACGACCGGCGGGCCGAGCTGAACGTCACCGCTGAGACCGGAGCGCGGGCGAGGACGTGGCACGGTCGGCGAGCTGTGGCCGCACCGAGGTGGTGGGGAGGGGGAGCCCGGTGCTCGTCGCGCCGGTCGAGGAGGTCCGGCCGTCGGGTCCTCCGACCCTGTCCACGATCGCCGAGGCGGCGGAGACTGGATGTCGAACCTCGGCGGGCGATGTGGAACCTCAGCGGGGCCGGAGGTGGCGTGGCGTCCGCGGTGGACGCCCACTGGACGGAGCGCACCGCGAGCGGCACGACGTCGCTGTCGCCCACGCCGGGCCTGTCCCACCGCCCCGCCGGGCGGACCGCTGTGCCCCGGCTGCCCACCGTCGACGTCCTCCCCGCGTGGCCGGCGTCCGCCGGACGGGCCCGGTCAAGAGGGGGTGGTCGGCATGACAGTGGTGAAGAGGCCCGCCGGACGGGAACCGAGCCTGCCGCCGAGCGATGGGGCGCGTCGTCGCCTGACCCGGTGGTCGTGGGCGATGGTCCCGGTGTACCTGTTCCTGTCGGCCTTGTCCGGGACCGTCCTGTTCCACGCGCTGCAGGGCCCCCTGGGCATCCACGAGGGCGACGTCATCCTGATGGCTCGGAGCGTCGCCGGCTGGGTCGCCGAGGTGGGCATCACCGTCGTGTTGCTGGCTGCTCCCGTCGCCGGTGTGGTCCTCGGCGGTGCCGCCATCCGTCGAGGGGGATCATGGGGACCGTGGACGGCTCTCGTCGCCAACGCGGCGTTCGCCCTCCTCACGCTCTACATGTTCATCGACGACGTGCACATGACGTACGGTACGAGCTGGTGGGGATGACCGCCGTGGGCGACCGTGACGACCTCAGGGTCGGCGGGCGGCGGTGTCGCCTCGCTGCGGTGCTCAGACCACGCTGAAGCCCTCGGGGAGGCCGTGGCGACCGCAGAGGGCGAGCAGCACCTGCGGTGCGTCGGGACGCCCGGCGGCGATCTCCCCGGCGAGCACCGTCGACGCGGCGATCGCCGGCCGGAGGACCTCGGGGACGGGCAGGCCGAGCGCCCCTGCGAGGTCGAGGCCGTGCACGACGAGCTCGAAGGTGCGCGTCGGCAGGTACCCCGCCAGGGTCATCCGCCCCACCGCCGTGGCCATCGGCGTCGCGTCGTCGCTGCGGTCGACCAGCGCCGTCACGCGCTCGGCGAGGACCCGGACGGCGGCTGCGGGGTCGTCGCCGAGCGCCTCCCCGGCCTCCCTGCCGCGCTCGGCGATCGAGGCGTCCCGCCGCCGGCGGTCGTCGCTGCCCGGCGGCGCGGCTCCCGCTGCCGCGTAGTACGCCGCCGGCCCGTCGACGGGCGGGCCGTCGGCCGCCCGGCCGGCGTAGCTCTCGATCGTCGACAGCGCCCGGCAGGCGTGCCCGATCAGGTCCCGGACGCTCCAGCTCCCGAGGGCCGGCTCGCCGAGCCTGGCGGCCGGCACGGTGCCGACCAGCTCGACGAAGCCGTCGACCGCGCTCCGGAACGACGACCGCACTGCCGGGCCGTGGGTGGTGTCGTGCACATGACGACTCATAGTCGTGCCGCGACGCCGGCGTCAACGACCCCCCGGCGAGCTTCCCGGCAGCCGCGGGCCCAGGGCGTCGCCGGCCCGCGCCCCGTGACGTTCGGCCCTACCTCGCCCCCGGTGCCGCCGCCACGCTGGTTGGGGTGACGGGCAGGCAGAGGAGCGCTCTGGACGAGTCGACCGGGAGGGAGCCCTGACGATGGCCCAGTGGGACGGCCTGCTGCAGGGATCCGCGGACGCGGGGGCCGGCGAGGCCGCGGTGGCGGCGGTGTCGGCCCGGGGGCTGTCCAAGCGGTTCGGCGACCTGCTGGCGGTGCGCGACGTGTCGTTCACCGTGGCGCCGGGCGAGGTCTTCGCCTTCCTCGGCCCCAACGGGGCGGGGAAGTCCACCACCATCAACATGCTGTGCACGCTCCTGCTCCCGAGCGGCGGCGCCGCCGCGGTGGCGGGCTTCGACGTCGCCCGCCAGCCCGCCGCGGTCCGTCGCCACATCGGCCTGGTCTTCCAGGACCAGACGCTCGACGACCAGCTGACGGCGGAGGAGAACCTCCGCTTCCACGCCGTGCTCTACCACGTGCCGGCCGAGCGGGTCGCCGAGCGGATCGGCCGCGTCCTGGAGCTGGTGGCGCTGGGCGACCGTCGGCGGGACCTCGTCTCCACGTTCTCCGGCGGCATGGCCCGGCGGCTGGAGATCGCCCGGGCGATGCTGCACACCCCGGCGGTGCTCTTCCTCGACGAGCCCACCGTCGGGCTCGACCCCCAGACCCGGGCCCTCGTGTGGGAGGACGTGCTGCGCATGCGGGACGAGGAGGGCGTCACCATCTTCCTCACCACCCACTACATGGACGAGGCCGAGTACGCGCAGCGGATCGCGATCATCGACCACGGCGGGATCGTGGCCCTCGACGGCCCCGACGCCCTCAAGCACAGCGTCGGCGAGGACACCGTGGAGCTGGCCACGGCCGACGACGCGGTCGCCGAGCGGCGGCTGCGGGCGGCGGGATGGCAGGTCCGGCGCGGGGACGGTGCCGTGACCGTCGTCACCTCGGACGGCGAGGCACAGGTGGCGCGGCTCATCGGCGTGGCCGCGCTGCCGGTGCACGGCGTCCACGTGCACCGCCCGACGCTCGACGACGTCTTCCTCCACTACACCGGCCGCCAGATCCGCGAGGAGCACGGCGAGCGCCAGCTGTCCGGCCGGGTCCGGGCGTTCCACGCCCGCCGGCGGTAGGCGGCGCCGTGACCGTCCCCCTGCGTGCCGGCCCGGCGCTCGTCGCCGACCAGTCCCCCAGCCTGGGCGAGGAGCTGCGCACGGTCGGCATGGTCTGGGAGCGGGAGCTGATCCGCTTCGAGCGCACCCGGACCAGGATCCTGTCGAGCTTCATCCAGCCGATCCTGTTCCTCTTCGTGCTGGGGTACGGGATGAGCACCCTGACGCCGACCGTCAACGGCTTCGACTTCAAGAAGTTCGTCTTCCCCGGGATCGTGGCCATGACGGTGGTGACGACGGCGATCTTCTCGGCCATCTCCATCGTGTGGGACCGGGAGTTCGGCTTCCTCCGTGAGATGCTGGTGGCGCCGGTCAGCCGCGGCGCGCTCGTCGTGGGGAAGTGCCTGGGCGGGGCCACCATCGCCACCGTCCAGGGCACCATCATGCTGGCGCTGGCCCCGCTGATCGGCGTGCGGCTCACCCTGCCGCTCGTGTTCGCCGTGATCGGCTGCGAGCTGCTGATGGCCCTGACGCTCACCGCCTTCGGGGTGGCGGTGGCCAGCCGCATCCAGCGCATGGAGGGGTTCCAGGTCGTCATGCAGCTGCTGCTCTTCCCGATGCTGTTCCTGTCGGGGGCGCTGTTCCCGCTGTCCGGCCTGCCCACGTGGCTGACCGTCATCACCCGCGTCAACCCCCTCACCTACGCCGTCGACCCGCTGCGCCACGTCATCCAGGACGCCCAGAACCTGACGCCCCAGGCGGCAGCCCGCTTCCCGGTGGGTGTCAGCCTCTTCGGCACCACCCTGCCGATCGGCGCCGAGCTCGGGATCGTCTCGGCGCTGGCCGTCGTCTTCCTGGCCCTGGCGCTGACCGGCTTCCGGCGGACGGGCTAGGGGTCGGCGGCCGGGCTCGGGGGACCGGACCGAGAGGAGCGCCGTGGTGAGCACGCCTGGGCGACCGGCGATGCGGGCCTTCGACGAGCTCGCCGACCGCTACGACGCCTGGTACGACGCGGCGGCCGGGAGGGTGCTGTTCGAGCTGGAGGTCGGCGCCCTGCGGCCGCTGGTCGCCGGCACGGCCGGTCCCCGGCTCGAGGTCGGTGCCGGCTCGGGCCGCTTCGCCGCCGCGCTGGGCCTCGACGTGGGCCTCGACCTCGCCGGGGCGGCGCTCCTGCTGGCCCGGTCGCGCGGCGTGACGGTGGTGCGAGGTGCCGGCGAGCAGCTGCCGTTCCGGGCGGGCGCCTTCGGCGCCCTAGCGGTCGTCCTCACGCTCTGCTTCGCCGGGGACCCCGCCGGCATGCTCGCCGAGGCCGCTCGCGTGCTGCGCCCCGGCGGCCGCCTGGTCGTCGGCGTGGTGCCCCTCGACAGTGCGTGGGGCCGCTCCTACGACCAGCAGGGACGCGCCGGGCACCCCGTCTACCGCCATGCCCGCTTCCTCACCCTCGCGGAGCATCGGCGCCTGCTGGCCGCTGCCGGCTTCCGGCTCGTCGGGAGCCGCTCGACCCTCCTGCAGGCGCCGAGCGCCGAGCCCGTCGCCGAGCCCGTGCGCCTCGGCGCCGCCGCCGGCGCCGGCTTCGTCGCGTTCGGCGCCGCGGCGGTTGCCGAGCGGCCGCCGGCGCCGTCGCAGGCGTAGGCGCAGGGCGCGGCGGGGGTGGCGCCACCGCGGAGCGGCACGCCCGGGTCCCCGCCACCAGGAGGGGCGCCGCTCGCGGTCTCGCAGCCGTCACGGGGAGGGACGCGGCACCCGGGCGCCGGCCGCGCCCGCCCGGGGCAGGGCGAGGGCTGCGCAGGCGGCGAGGGCCGCGGCGATGGCAGCGAACCCGGCGCCGAGGCCGAGGCTGCCGACCGCCCCCACCAGCACCGGGCCACCGGCGTCGCCCAGCTCCCGGCCGACCTCCGCGGCTCCCATCGTCCGGCCGAGGCGGTGCCCGGGGGTGGAGGCGGCGAGCCGGGCGAACCCGAGCGGGGTGACGGCGGCCACCCCGGCGCCGATCGCCACCGCAGCCAGCGCCATGGCGAGCGGCGACGGCAGGCCGGCGACGAGCGAGAACCCACCTGCACAGGCGAGGAGGCCCGCGGCGGCGAAGGCTGGGTGCGGGGTCCCCCGGTCGAGCCTGCGCCCCGCCCAGGGCTGGAGCGCAGCGGCGGTGGCGGCCAGCAGCGACACGATCGCCCCGGTGGCGAGCGGGCTCAGGTGGTGGCGGTAGCCGAGGACGGGCAGGAAGCCCACCCCGGCCGACAGCGCTGCCGTGCCGGCGCCGAGGAGCAGGACCGGCTGGAGGAACGTGGGGCGGGTGAGGCGGCGCAGGAGCTGGGCTGCGCTGGAGCGCGGCCGGGCCGCCGGCGCCGTGGCGGGGACGAGGAGGGCGACGGCGAGCGCGGCGAGCAGTGCGACGGCACCGAGCACGGCGAAGAGCAGCCGGTAGCCGCCGGCCACCACCAGCGCCCCGCCGGCCACCGGCCCGAGGAGGTGGCCGACGCCCTTGGCGCCGCCGTAGCCGCCGAAGAGCCGGCCGGTCCGCTTCGCCCCGCCGAGCGAGGCGACCGCCGCGCCGGCGGCGGGGGAGAAGGCCGCGGCGGCGGCCCCCTGGGCGAGTCGTGCCGCCGCGAGGAGGTGCGGGTCGCCGCCGGCGACGAAGGCGGCCGAGGCGAGCCCGAAGGCGACGAGCCCGCCCACCATCACCGGCTTCGCCCCCCGGCGGTCGACCAGCCCGCCGAAGGCCGGCTTCAGCACCACCTCCGCCGCGTCGTAGGCGGCGAGGACGAGGCCGAGCTCCAGCAGCGACCCGTGGCGGCCGAGGGCGAAGGCGGCGAGGTTGGCCGCCACCGCGTGCGCGCCGAAGGCGGTGACGAACCCCGCGCCGTAGATCGCCGTGACCTGGCGGCGGCCGCCGTCCTTGTCGCCGTCGGTGCCGCCGTCGGTGCCGCCGTCGGTGTCGCCGTCGGTGCTCACGGGCGCTCGCGGGCCTCGTAGACGCGCTCGGCGAAGTCCTCGAGCAGGTCGAGGCAGCCCTGCAGCCGCCGCTCGCCCTCGGCCGCCGACGGCGCGCCGAAGAGGTCCTTGGCGCGCAGCTCCCGGTACCAGCGCCGGAGGCGGTCGACGTTCTGCTCCTCCTCGTCGAGCTCGGCCAGGGTGAACCTCTCCGTCTCGATCTCGCGGCGCAGCTCGGCCTCGGCCTTGACGCACTCCGAGCAGAGCTCCGTCCACTCGGCCTCGCGCTCGGCGGTGTACAGCGCCTGCAGGGTGGCCAGGGTCTCGTCCGAGGCGCTGACCTCGAAGCACAGGGCCTGGCCGCCCGAGCGCGCGACGAGCGCCGTCGCCCGCTCCAGGCCCTCGTCGAACCGGTCGCCGGCGGGGACCGCCCAGGTCGCTGACTGCAGGGCCACCGCGCCCACCCGGCGCAACTCCCGCCAGACCGCCACCCGGTGGCGGGACTGGTCCCCGGACAGCCGGTAGGTGAGGACCCGCCAGGCCATGTAACGCACGCTACAAGACCGTGGTCCGCTCGCGCTACCAGAAACCGCCGGTGGCGCCGGCGCTACCAGAGACCGCCGGCGGCGCCGGCGCTGCCGGCCACCGTCGTCCGCGCTCGCTGCCGGAGACCGTCGGCGGCGCCCGGCACGCTGCGGCTCACAGGCCGTAGCTCTCGAGCAGGCGCAGCCAGATCTCCCCGAGGGTGGGGTAGGAGGGCACGGCGTGCCACAGGCGCTCCAGCGGTACCTCGCCGACGACGGCGATGGTGGCGGCGTGGAGCAGCTCGCCGGCGTCGGGGCCGACGAAGGTGGCGCCCACCACGACCCGGCGCTCCTCGTCGACGACCAGGCGGGCGTGGCCCTGGTAGCCGTCCGCGTGCAGGGCCGCGCCGGCGACGTTGCCGAGGGCGTGGTCGACGGCCCGCACCCGCATGCCGGCGGCCTCCGCCTGGGACTCGTTCAGGCCGACGGCGGCGACCTCGGGGTCGGTGAACACCACCTGGGGGACGGCCCGGTGGTCGGCGGTGGCGGCGTGGGGGCCCCAGGGGTCGGCCCGGAGCGTGCCGTTGGCCCGGGCGACGATGGCATCGCCGCACACCCGGGCCTGGTACTTGCCCTGGTGGGTGAGCAGCACCCGGTGGTTGACGTCGCCCGCCGCGTACAGCCAGCCGCCCGGGACGCCAGTGGCGGCCATGGTGTCGTCGACCTCGATCCACGTGCCGGGTCGCAGACCGACGGTGCCGAGGCCGACGTCGTCGGTGCGTGGCCGCCGGCCGGCTGCCACCAGCAGCTCGTCGCCCTCGGCGGTGGCGCCGCCCTCGAGGTGCACGACGGCGGTGCCGTCCGGCCGGCGCTCGGCGGCCGTGGCCCTGACCCCGGTGCGCACGTCGATGCCCGAGGCCCGCATGGAGGCGGCCAGCAGCTCGCCGGCGACGGGCTCGTAGGCCGGCAGGAGCCGGTCGGCCATCTCCAGGAGGACGACCTCGGTGCCGAGGCTCCCCCACGCCTGGGACAGCTCGCAGCCCGCCACCCCACCGCCGAGGACGACGAGCCTGCGGGGCGGCTCCCCGGCGCTGGTGGCCTCCTTGGTCGTCCAGGGCCGGGCGTCGGCCAGCCCCGGCACGGGGGGCAGCGCCGGCGCGGAGCCGGTGGCGACGCAGACGGCGTGCCGGGCGCGCAGCACCACGGTGCCCGAGCCGGTCCCGACCTCCACCCGTCGCTCGCCGGCGAGCCGTCCGTGGCCGCGCACCAGGTCGATGCCCGCACCGTCGAGCCAGCCGACCTGGCTGGCGTCGTCCCAGCCGCTCGTGAACCGGTCGCGGCGATCGAGCACGGCGGCGGCGTCGAGCTCCCCGGACACCGCGCTGCGGGCGCCGGCGACCCGCCGGGCCGCCGCCAGCACCTGCCCGGGGCGCAGCAGCGCCTTGGAGGGCATGCACGCCCAGTACGAGCAGTCCCCGCCCACCAGGTCCGCCTCGACGACCACCGCCGACAGCCCGCCCTTCACCGCCCGGTCGGCCACGTTCTCGCCGGTCGATCCGGCACCGATCACGATCACGTCGTACTGGCGCTCGTCGCTCATCGCTGGACCCTCCGATCCGTCGCCCGCCACCGCCGGGGAACCGGCGCCGGCGCGTGCCCGGCCGGGCGCTGCGCCACCGACGACTGGCGGTCCCGGCCGCTCGCGGCGGCGTCGTCGGGGAAGGGAACCCCGGGGGCCGGCCGGGCATTCCGCCGGCCCGGCCCCCCGGCACCCTACCGTTACGTGAGGGTACGGTCGACCGGTAGGATGCGGCCGTGATCGAGGGCATGCACCAGATCGGCGAGGTGGCCGAGGCGGTCGGGCTGTCGCTGCGGACCATCCGCCACTACGAGGAGGTCGACCTGGTCCCGCCCTCCGGGCGCAGCGCCGGGGGGTTCCGCCTCTACACCGACGGCGACGTCGACCGGCTGCGGCTCGTGAAGCACATGAAGCCGCTGGACTTCACGCTCGAGGAGCTGCGCGAGCTGCTCGAGCTGCGAGACCGGCTGGCCGGCGGGGCCGGCGACCGCGAGCAGGCGGGGCTGGCCGAGCGCCTGGAGCTGTTCGCCGCCGCAGCCGAGCGGCGCTGCGTGACGCTGCGCGACCAGCTCGGCGCGGCCGAGGCGATGGCCCGGACGCTGCGGCGCGAGGCGCGGCAGCACCGGCCGGCGGCGCGGAGCGAGGCGCGGCGGCACCGTCCGGCGGTGCGGCGGTGAGCCTGACGGTCGAGACCGACGTCGCGGTGCCGGCCGAGGCCGCCCGGCGCCGGACGTTCGCCATCATCAGCCATCCCGACGCCGGCAAGACCACGCTGACGGAGAAGTTCCTCCTCTACGCCGGGGCGGTGGCCGAGGCGGGGGCCGTGAAGGCCCGCGCCGGGCGGCGCCGCGCGACGTCGGACTGGATGGCGCTCGAGCAGCAGCGGGGCATCTCGATCACGTCCACGGTGCTGCAGTTCACCTATCGCGACCACGTCGTCAACCTGCTCGACACCCCCGGGCACCGGGACTTCTCCGAGGACACCTACCGGGTCCTGGCCGCGGCCGACGCGGCGATCATGGTCCTGGACGTGGCCAAGGGCATCGAGGCCCAGACGCTCAAGCTGTTCGAGGTGTGCCGGGCCCGGTCGGTCCCGGTGCTCACGTTCCTGAACAAGTACGACCGGCCCGGTCGCGACCCGCTCGAGCTCCTCGACGAGATCGAGGCGCAGATCGGGCTGCGGCCCACGCCGGTGACCTGGCCGGTGGGGGTCCCCGGCGACTTCCGCGGCGTCGTCGACCGCCGCGACGGCAGCTTCGTCCGCTACCGGCGCACGGCGCACGGCGCCACCGCCGCCCCCGAGGAGCGCGTCGACCCCGGGCAGGCCGCCGCCGAGGAGGGCGACGCCTGGCACCAGGCACGCGAGGCGACGGACCTGCTCGACGAGATCGGCGCGACGCTGGACGTGGCCTCGTTCCTCGCCGGCGAGTCGAGCCCGCTGTTCGTCGGCTCGGCGCTCACCAACTTCGGGGTGCGCCACCTGCTCGACGCGGTGGTCGACCTCGCCCCCCCGGCGGCGCCTCGCTCGGACGACAGCGGGTCGCTCCGCCCGATCGACGCGCCGTTCGCCGGGTTCGTGTTCAAGATCCAGGCCAACATGGACCCCGCCCACCGCGACCACGTGGCCTTCGTGCGCGTGTGCTCAGGTCGTTTCACCCGGGGCATGACCCTGGTGCACGGCCCGAGCGGCCGGCCCTTCTCGACCAAGTACGCGGCCTCGGTGTTCGGCTCCGAGCGCGACACCATCGACGTGGCCTACCCCGGCGACGTGGTCGGCCTGGTGAACGCCAGCGACCTGCAGATCGGCGACACCCTCTACGACACCGACCCCGTGGCGTTCCCGCCGATCGCCACCTTCGCGCCCGAGCTGTTCGCCTCGGCCCGGCCCCGCGACACCGGTCGCCACAAGCAGTTCCACCGGGGCCTCACCCAGCTCGAGCGCGAGGGGGTCGTCCAGGTGCTGCGCGACCCCGACGGCGACCCCGTCCCGGTGCTGGCAGCGGTGGGCGCCATGCAGTTCGAGGTGTTCGCCCACCGCCTGGCGCACGAGTTCGGCGCCGAAGCGGAGCTGCTCCCCGCCCCGTACAAGGCGGCCCGCCGCACCGACCGCCCGACCGCGGAGCACCTGCGCCAGGTGCGTGGCGCCAGGGTCCTCACCCGGGCCGACGGCACCCTCCTCGCCCTCTTCGACAACCCCTACCAGCTGCAGCGCCTGCAGCAGGAGCACCCCGACTGGCGGCTCGACCCCGTGCTCGGAGCGGAGGCACGCCCGCGGTCGTGACGAACGTCCCTTGTCGCGTGCACGGTCGGCGACGGACGGTGTCCGCATGGGTTGCACGCACCGCCAGGCGCCACCGGCAGGTGGCCCGCACCACCGCGCCGGTCGGCGCCCACCGGGGCCATGGGCCACCTGATCGCCGTCGACCTGTGGAGCCCGCACCACGGCCTGTCGATCGGCATGGTGGTCGTCACCGGCTTCCTCCTCGGCGTCGTCCACGGCGTCACCCCCGACGAGCACACCTGGCCGATCACCTTCTCCTACGCCATCGGGTCGTTCTCGGCCCGCGCCGGCATGCGCTCGGCGCTGGCGTTCTCCCTGTCGTTCACGCTCCAGCGGGCCCTGCTCTCCGAGCTCGCCTACCTCGGCCTGCTGCACGTGGCGGGCAGCGCGACCTGGAACGCCGCCATCTACCTCGCCGTCGGCGCGGTCATGGCGCTCGCCGCCTTCTACGTGCTGCGGCTGCGGTGCTCCCTGCACCTGCACCTGTGGCCCCCGTCGGTCGGGGGGTGCCACCGCCCGAGCCACGCGGAGACCGCCGAGTGGGCGGGGCGAACCCCGTCCCCGGCCATGGCGGCCGTCCACGGCTTCCTCGCCGGCTGGGGCCTCGGCGCCTTCGCCCTCATCATGGCGACGGTGCTGGCGCCGGCCATGCCCTCGGCCGCCCTCGGGTGGGTCCCCGGCGCCGCGTTCGGGCTGGGCACGACCTCCGTGCTGGCCGGCGCGGGGGCGGTGATCGGCGCGCTCATCCGCCACCAGCGCCTCCCCCAGCACCTCGCCCAGCGGGTCGCCCAGGAGGGCGCCGGCTGGACGCTCCTGGCCGGCGGGCTGCTGTTCGTCGTGGCCGGGGCGGCAGGGCTCGCGGTCCCGTCGATCATGACGGCCGGCATCGCCACGGGCATCCACGTCCACAACCTCGACCAGGTCGGGGTGGGGACGCTGCTGGTCGCCCTCATCATCGTCGTGGCCGCGGTGACGATCTGGCGGACGGTGCACCAGCTCCGCCGCCTGCCCGCCGGCGGTGAGGGACCCGGGCCCCCCGGGACGCCGGGGTCGCCGGCTGCCGGGCCCGGCCGCGACGCACCGGGCGAGGCGGGCCGCCCGCTCCAGCAGCTGCAGGGGCCACC
>JAJZYI010000387.1 GCA_021798135.1 Actinomycetes bacterium
CGGCGAGCCGGCCGCCCCCGCGGCGCCCGCCGGCTGGGGCCGGCAGGGGCCGTGCCGCTAACGTGTCGCAGCCCCGGGCCGCCGGGGCGCGACCTGGAGGTGCGATGAACAGCGGCGACACGGCCTGGGTGCTGGTGAGCGCGGCGCTGGTGCTCTTCATGACACCGGGGCTCGCCCTCTTCTACGGCGGCATGGTCCGGGCCAAGAGCGTCCTGGCCGTCATGATGCAGAACTTCGTCGCCATGGGCGTGGTGACGGTGCTGTGGGCGGTCGTCGCCTTCTCGCTCGCCTTCGGGCACGACGCCGGCGGCGGCATCATCGGCAACCTCGGCCTCGCCGGCCTGGCCCACACCGCCCGCAGCCTCCCCGGGTTCCACGGCCTGACCGTCAGCCCCCTGGCGGTCATGGCGTTCCAGATGATGTTCGCCATCATCACCGCCGCCCTCATCAGTGGCGGGATCGTCGACCGCACCCGCTTCTGGGGGTTCGTCGTCCTGATCTGCGCCTGGACGCTCCTCGTCTACGCCCCGCTGGCGCACTGGGTCTTCAGCCCCGGTGGCTGGCTGGCCCACCACGGCGTGCTCGACTTCGCCGGCGGGACCGTGGTGGAGATCGACTCGGGGTTCTCGACGCTCGCCGTCGTGCTGGTGCTGGGCCGGCGCCGCGGCTGGCCCAAGGAGCAGATGCTCCCGCACTCGGTCCCGCTGTCGCTCCTCGGCGCCGGCATCCTGTGGTTCGGGTGGTTCGGCTTCAACGCCGGCTCCGCCCTGGGCGCCAACGCCGTCGCCGTCCACGCCTTCGTGAACACCCAGCTCGCCGCCGCCGCCGGGCTCATCGGATGGATCGGCTTCGAGCAGGTGCGCGAGAAGTACCCCACCACCCTCGGCGCCGCGTCCGGCGCCGTCGCCGCCATGGTGGCCATCACCCCCTGCGCCGGCTACGTGGCCCCGATGGCCGCGCTGCTCATCGGGCTCCTCGGCGGCGTGATCTGCGCCGCCGCCGTGCGCGTGAAGTTCCGCCTCGGCTACGACGATTCGCTCGACGTCCTCGGCGTCCACGGCGTCGGCGGCCTCGTCGGCATGGTGCTCCTCGGCCTGTTCGCCACCCGCAGCGTGGACCCCGCCGGGGCCAACGGCCTGTTCGAGGGCGCCGGCGGCGCCCACTTCTTCGCCTGGGAGCTGCTGGCCGCGGTCGTGGCCGCCGCCTACGCCTTCGCCATGACCTGGGTGATCGCCAAGGTCGTCGACCGCACCGTCGGCCTGCGCGTGTCGCCCGAGGACGAGACCCAGGGCCTCGACCTGGCCCTGCACGCCGAGACCGCCTACTCGCTCGGCACCGGCGGCCGCTTCGGCGGGTAGCGGGCCCCCGCAGCCGGCCGCCTTCCCTGGCGGGCCGGCCGATCCCGTGCCGCTGCAGCCGGCCGCCTTCCCCGGGGGGCCGGCCACCTCGCGCCGCCCAAGCCTGCCACCTCGAGCAGCGGGCCAGCCTTTCTGCGTGGTGGAGCACCCGGCTGCCGGCAGGGGTGCTTGCTAGGGTGCACCTGTTGGCAGGCGCGGGAGGCGGGCGGCATCGTCCGGGGCCCGGCTGCAGGCGGATCGGGGGTGCGCCGTGGACCGACGAGCGAGCGACCGGGCAGGTCGCGAGGGCACCGGCGCGCCCGGGCGCCCCGGCGGAGTTGCCGGCGGGCTTGCCGGCGGGCGCCGCTCCCGGCACCTCCCCCGGGCCGGCGCACGGTCGCGGGCCCTGGCCGCCGCCGTCGCGGTGCTGTCGGTGGTCCCGGCTCTCGTCGCCACCGGTGGCGCCGCCGGCGCAGCTCGTGCCCGCGCTGCAGCCCGGCCCGGCCTCGCGCCGGGGACGTGGACGACGGCGGTGGAGGAGCCGCCCCCGCCCCAGCCCGGAGCGGTCGCGTGCCCGACCGCCTCGGCGTGCGTCGCCGTCGGCGGGGCGAGCGCGATGGTCACGACCGACGGGGGCGCCACCTGGACAGCGGCGTCGGTGCCCGCCGGGACCACCGGCCTGGACGCCGTCGCCTGTGCCACGGCCAGCCGGTGCGTGGCCGTCGGCAGTGGCCTCGCGGGCCTCGGCGGCTCCGGCGGCCTCGGCGGCTCCGGCGGCCTCGGCGGATCCAGCGGCTCCGGCGGCCTCGGCGGCACGGGCAGCCCGACCGCCCTGCCGATCGGGGCGGGGTCGGCCGAGATCCTGGTGTCGTCGGACGGCGGCCGGGACTGGTCCGACGCGACCGTGCCGCGCGCGGCCGCGCTGCTCGGCGGCGTGGCCTGCCCCTCCGCCTCGCTGTGCGTGGCGGTGGGCGGCCTGCTCGACGTCGGGGTGTCGGGCTCGGGCCCGAACCTCGCCGTCGACGTGACCGCCACGCCCCAGGCGTTCCGGAGCACCGACGGGGGAGCCACCTGGTCGGCGGTGTCCCTGCCCCCCGTCAGCGGCCTCGGCAGCGGCCTGCTGACCGCCGTGTCGTGCCCCTCCGCCACCGCGTGCACGGTCGTGGGCGCGGTGGCGTTCGGGCTGTCGGAGGTGGTCGGCGGGCTCGGGGACGGCAGCGGCCTGCTCGGCGGGCTCGGGCTCGGGCTCGGCGGGCC
>JAJZYI010000388.1 GCA_021798135.1 Actinomycetes bacterium
GGCCGGCGGGCGCGCCAGAGGTGCTGCGGCCGGCGGACGTGCCAGGGGCGCCCCGGCGGCTCGGCGTGCCAGGCACGCGCACGGCGCGTCCCCGAGCGCCGAGGCGAGCTTCGACGGCCTGCTGGCGTCCCGGGAGATCGTGGTGGCGTGCGGCCCGGGTGGCGTCGGCAAGACCACGACGGCGGCGGCCGCCGCGGCGGGAGCGGCCGCCCGGCTCGGCGGCAAGGTCCTCGTGCTCACGGTGGACCCCGCCCGCCGCCTGGCGGACGCGCTCGGGCTCGACGGCATCGGCAACGAGGAGCGGCGGGTGCCGGACCAGGCCTTCGCCGACGCGGGCGTCCGGCCGCGCGGCCAGCTGTGGGCCGCCATGCTCGACACCAAGCAGTCCTGGGACGCGCTCGTGCGCCGGCACGCCCCCGACGCCACGACACGCGACCAGATCCTGGCGAACCCGCTCTACCGCAACATCTCGGGCCGCTTCGTGCAGAGCCACGACTACATCGCCATGGAGCGCCTGTTCGAGCTGCACGGCGAGGGCGACTACGACCTGATCGTGGTCGACACCCCGCCGTCGCGCAACGCCCTCGACTTCCTGGACGCGCCCGAGCGCATGGCCGACTTCTTCTCCAGCCGGCTGCTGCGATGGCTGATCGTCCCCTACCGGTCCCGGCTGGTGAACATGGCTTCCCGGCCCTTCTACCAGGTGGCCGACCGCATCCTCGGCAGCCAGTTCCTGTCCGACATCGCCGAGTTCTTCATCCTGTTCCAGTCCATGTACGACGGGTTCGTGCACCGGGCGCGGGCCGTGCAGCGGCTCCTGGCCGACCGCCGCACGACGTTCGTGGTCGTCTCCACGCTCGAGGCGGCGCCGGTGCGCGAGGCGGAGTCGTTCGCCGTCGAACTGCAGCGGCGGCACCTGCACCTCGGGGCGATGGTGCTCAACAAGGTGCTCCCCGCGTACCTGCTCGACGACGGCAGCGCCCGCCTGGCCGAGCGCCTCGCCCACGACAGCGAGGCGCTGGCCGACGCCGTGCTGGGCTCGGTGCGGGGCGCGTCGCGCGACCAGGTGTCCCGCGTGCTGGCGACGGTGGGGGAGAGCTTCGGGCACTTTCGCGTGGTGGCCCAGCGCGAGGCGGAGCAGCGCGCCGAGCTGGCCCAGGCGCCCGAGGTGCTGGTGAGCGTGCCGTACTTCGACACCGACGTGTACGACCTGGCCGGCCTGCTGCGGCTGAGCGACCAGCTCTGGGACGGCTGACGACCCACCGCCCGCCTGCCGGCGCGACCGGTTGCACCCGCGCCGGGGGCGCCTATCGTTGACTGGTGCCGGGCGCGCTCGGCCCGGCGTCAACCACTGTCGAGGCGAGGTTGGTGGTGCTGCTCGGTGATCTCGTCGACCACTGGCTCGGGCCGGACCTCCCGGTTCGCGTCGAGGCGTACGACGGCTCGTCGTGCGGCCCGAGCGACGCTCCGGCCACGATCGTCGTCCGCTCGCCGGACGCCCTGCGCCGCGTCCTGGCGGCGCCTGGCGAGCTGGGCATGGCCCGTGCCTACGTGGCCGGCGATCTCGACGTCGAGGGCGACGTCTTCGCCGCCCTCGACCTGCGGCACCGGCTCCGCGGCCGGCGGGTCGGGCCCCTGCAGCTCGTCGGGCTCGTCCGGCTCCTGGGGCCGCGAGGGCTGCGCCGCCTGCCGCCTCCTCCCGAGGAGGTCGACCTGCGCGGCCGGCGCCACGGCAGGGCGCGAGACGCCGCGGCCATCGCGCACCACTACGACGCCGGCAACGAGTTCTACCGCCTGGTGCTGGGGCCGTCGCTCACGTACTCCTGCGCGCTGTTCGCGACGCCGGGCGACACCCTGGAGCAGGCGCAGGCCAACAAGCACGAGCTGGTCAGCCGGAAGCTCGCGCTGGGGCCGGGCGCTCGCCTGCTCGACGTCGGGTGCGGCTGGGGGACCATGGTGCTCCAGGCCGCCCGCCACCACGGGGTCGATGCCGTCGGCGTCACCCTGGCGCGGGCGCAGGTGGACCTGGCCCGTGCCCGCGTGGCGGAGGCCGGCTTGAGCGGGCGGGTGCAGGTCCGGCTGCAGGACTACCGGGACGTCGAGGACGGCCCGTTCGACGCGGTGTCATCGATCGGGATGTTCGAGCACGTGGGCGAGTCCCGGCTGGCGGAGTACTTCCACCGCCTCTTCCGCCTCCTGCGACCCGGTGGTCGGCTGCTCAACCACGGGATCGGCCGGCCGCCGGGGTTCGCCCGGAGCCGGCTGCCCCGCAACGGGTTCGTCGACCGGTACGTCTTCCCGGACGGGGAGCTGCACGAGGTCGGGCGGGTGGTGTCGGTCGTCCAGCAGGCCGGGTTCGAGGTCCGTCACGTCGAGTCGCTGCGCGAGCACTACGCCCGGACCCTGCGGGCCTGGGTGGACAACCTGCAGGGACAGTGGCCGGCGGCGGTGGCGCTCGTCGGGGAGGCACGGGCCCGGATCTGGCGGCTCTACATGGCGGCCTCGGCCGTGGCGTTCGAGGACGACCGCACCCAGGTCCACCAGATCCTGGCGGTGAAACCGGACGGGGGCCGCTCGGGCATGCCGCCGCGC
>JAJZYI010000037.1 GCA_021798135.1 Actinomycetes bacterium
GGCGTCGACCGCGGTGGCCGCGTCGGCGCTGCCGGCTCCGGCAGCGCCACCTGCGCCGGGCGGCGCCGCGGTCACCCGGCCCACCGCCAGCGTCCCCGCAGGTGCACCCGGCCGGTCACCCGGCCCGTCACCCCGCCCACCGCCAACGTCCCCGCAGGTGCACCTGGCCGGTCCCGTCGTCGACCCGGCCCACGACGGTCGCCCCGTGTCCGGCCGCGGCCAGCGCTCCGACGGCGGCCTCGGCGGCGTCGGGTGCCACCACCAGCACCATGCCGAGGCCGAGGTTGAAGACGGCGGCCATCTCGTCCTCGTCGACGGGGCCGCGGCGGCGGATCTCGTCGAAGATCCGGGGCACCGCCCACGTCCCGACCTCCACGGTGGCGTCGGTGCCCGATCCCAGCACCCGCACCAGGTTGCCGGGCACCCCCCCGCCGGTGACGTGCGCCGCGGCCCGCACGGCGCCCGGGGCGAGCCGGCGCACCACGTCCAGGACGGCAGGCGCGTAGATGACCGAGGGGAGCAGGAGCTCGTCGGCCAGCGACCGCGGTGACCCGTCCCACGCCGGAGCGTCGAGCACGGCGCGCAGCTCCGCCGCCGGCCGGTCACCGGGCTCGAGCAGGACGCGCCGGGCCAGGCTGTAGCCGTTGGAGCGCAGGCCGGGGGACGGCAGGCCGACCAGCACGTCCCCGGGGCGGACGCGCTCGGGCCCGAGGCGCCCGTCGGCCTCGACCACCCCGACAGCGAAGCCGGCCACGTCGACGTCGCCGTCGGCCAGCACCCCGGGATGCTCGGCCATCTCGCCGCCCAGCAGCGCGCAGCCGGCCTGGCGGCAGCCGGCGGCGATGCCGCTCACGACCTGCTCGACCTGGTCCGGGTCGAGCCGTCCCACCGCCAGGTAGTCCAGCATGAACAGTGGCTCGGCCCCGACGCAGACCAGGTCGTCCACGCACATGGCGACCAGGTCGATCCCGATGGTGTCGAACCGGCCCGCGGCCCGGGCCACCTGCAGCTTGGTGCCGACCCCGTCGGTGCCGGCCACCAGCACCGGCTGGCGGTAGCGGCCGGCGGGGAGCGCGAAGCAGCCGCCGAACCCGCCGATGCCGCCGAGCACCTCGGGCCGGGCGGTGGAGGCGGCGAGGTGCCGGATCCGGTCCACGGCGGCCTCGCCCGCGGCGATGTCGACCCCGGCGTCGCGGTACGACACGGTCGGCGCGGCCACGGCGGGCGCCGCCGGACCGTCGCCTGGGCCGCCCGCCCCGGCGCCCTCGGCGGTGCCGGGCACGTCAGGCGCCGACAGGGCTGGCGGGCACGGCCCGGTCGCCGCGCGCCGCGGGGAGGGGCACCGGGACCGGGTAGGAGCCGGTCAGGCAGGCGGTGCAGAAACCGGCGCCGGGGGCGTCGATGGCCGCCACCAGGTTCTCCAGCGTCAGGTACTCGAGCGAGTCGACCCCGAGCTGGGCGGCGATCTCGTCGACGCTCTGCGAGGCGGCGACGAGCTGCTCGCGGTCGGGGATGTCGATGCCGTAGAAGCAGGGCCACATGAGCGGCGGCGACGACACCCGCAGGTGCACCTCGGCCGCGCCCGCCTCGCGCAGCATCGCGGCCACGGCGCGCTGCGTGGTGCCGCGCACGAGGGAATCGTCGACCACCACGATCCGCTTGCCGCGGATGTTCTCGCGCAGCGGGTTCAGCTTTCGGCGCACGCCGGCCGCCCGCGCCGTCTGGCCCGGCGTGATGAACGTCCGGCCGATGTACCGGTTCTTCACCAGGCCCTGGCCGTAGGGGATGCCGCTGCGGCGGGCGTACCCCTCGGCGGCGGGCACCCCGGACTCGGGGACGCCCATGACCATGTCGGCCTCCACGGGGCGCTGGGTGGCGAGCAGCTCGCCCATGCGCCGCCGGGCCCCGTGGACCTCGTGCCCGTACAGCCGGCTGTCGGGGCGGGCGAAGTACACGAACTCGAAGATGCACAGGTGGGGCTCGACCTGGCCGTCGGGCCACAGCACCTCGGAGCGCGGGCCGGCGGCGTCGATGACCACCAGCTCGCCGGGCGCCACGTCCCGCACGAACGACGCCCCCACGATGTCGAGCGCCGGGCTCTCCGAGGCCAGCACCCACCCCTCGGGCGCGTCGGCCGCCCCGAGCCGGCCCAGGCAGAGGGGCCGCAGGCCGTGGGGGTCGCGCACGCCGAAGACCCTGTGCTCGTCGAGCACGACGAGCGAGAAGGCACCGCGAAGCGAGGGGAGCACCGACCTGAGGGCGGCCTCGAGCGGGCCGCCGCCGAGGGGGCCGGAGGCGTCGGGACCGGCCTGGTCCACCGCGTGGGCCAGCAGCTCGCTCATGAGGTCGCTGTCGGACGTGACGACGCCGGGGAGCATCCCCGCCTGGGTGGCGAGGTCCGCCGTGTTGGTCAGGTTGCCGTTGTGGCCGAGGGCGAAGCCGGCCGGCCCGCTCGCCCGGAACACCGGCTGGGCGTTGCGCCACTCGGAGGCGCCGGTGGTCGAGTAGCGGGTGTGGCCGATGGCCAGGTCGCCGGGCAGGCAGGCGATCGTGCGCTCGTCGAACACCGTGGTGACGAGGCCCATGTCCTTCACCACCGTGATGGCATGGCCGTCGCTCACGGCCATGCCGGCGGACTCCTGACCCCGGTGCTGCAGGGCGTACATGCCGTCGAAGGTGAGCTGGGCAACGTCCCTGCCCGGCGCGACCACGCCGAAGACGCCGCACGCTTCTCTCACTGCGCTCTCACCGCCCTCGCTCTGCCGGTCCCTCAGCATGTCGGTCGGTGACCCCCGGGGGTCGCTCGACGCCTGGGCTGATCCGAGGATCGAGCCTACCCGGTCCGGGCGAGCCCCGTGTCGTCCCCGCTACGCAGCGCGCACGGCCGCCGGGCCCCGGGTCACGACTCACCGGGTCAGGACCGCCCGGGTCACGACTCACCGGGTCAGGACCGCCCGGGTCACGACTCACCGGGTCAGGACAGCCCGGGTCAGGCCGGCCCCGGGGAGCGCCGCGGCCGGGGGCCCCGGCCGGGTACGGTGCGCGCCGTGATCGACCTGCACACCCACTCCCGCGAGTCCGACGGCTCCGAGCCCCCCGCCGCCGTGGTGGAGCGAGCGGCAGCGGCAGGCTGCCGGGCGGTCGCCCTGACCGACCACGACACGATGGCCGGCGTCCCCGAGGCGGCCGCCACGGCACGGTCTGCCGGGATCGAGCTGGTGTCGGGATGCGAGCTGTCGTGCCTGGGGCCGGCGCCGGCCGGCGGCGCGGCGGCCGGCGGCGCCCACGTGCTCGTGTACTTCGCCGAGGGTGCCGACGGGCCGCTGCACGACGAGCTCGTCAGGCTGCGCGGCGACCGGGCGCGGCGCAACCGCGCCATGATCGAGCGCCTGCAGGCGGCAGGGCTGCCGGTGACCTGGGACGCCGTGGTGGCACGGGCGGGGAGCGCCGAGGGCGTGGGGAGGCCCCACGTGGCCGCCGTGCTGGTCGAGCTGGGCGCGGCGCACGACGCGCAGGACGCGTTCGACCGCTGGCTCGTGCCCGGCCGGCCGGGGTACGTGCCCAAGGCGCGCCTGCGCCCGGCGGACGTCGCCGGGCTGGCCCTGGCAGCGGGGGGTGTGGCCGTGCTGGCGCACCCGCTCAGCCTCGGCCTGGCCCCGGCCGAGCTCGACCGGGCCGTCGCCGAGCTGGCCGCTGCCGGCTTCGCCGGGATCGAGGCCGTCTACGCCCGCTACCGGCCCGACCAGCGCCGACAGCTCGAACGACTGGCCCGCCGGCACGGCCTGGTGCCGACCGGCGGCTCCGACGCGCACGGGGCCTTCACGCCCGACCTGGCCGTGGGCGTCGGCACCGGCGACCTGGACGTGCCCGACGACCGCCTGGACGAGCTGGCCGCCCGCCGGCCCGGCTGACGCCCGCGGGCGCACGGGCGGGCGGGGCTCGGACCCCCCGGTGCCGCCTGGGACTCGCCTGGCTGTGAGGATCCACCCCGCAGCTCGGCGACGTTGCGGGGCAGCGGGTGGAGATGCTGCGTGCAGGCTTGGACCGGGGGATGTGCATCGCAGGCGCTCTCCTCGCGCCATCCTGCAGCGCTCCGACGACGGCTCGGGGCCGGGTTGCGCGACGACCCGGCGGCCTTCGGGCCACAAGCCCCTTGCATCGGGCTCACCCCTGCCATGGAATTGCCCGTGTCCAGCGCACTGGGCAGCAGATCCGGTCTTGCTCGGCACCTCGCGTGTCCCGGCACACCACGCGGGTCGACCACACCGAACCTCGGCAGCGCGCACAGGCTGGAGGGGCCGGACCCCGGGGCATGGACGTCCAGAGCTCCAGCATGTGGAGCCCTCCCGAAGTGCAGCGACGGCGGGACCGCTTCGGCTGGTGGCGAAGGGAGGAGACGACGTGGCACACGACTGGTCAGACCTGGGACCCGGAAGGACCTTGCCCGACTGGACGCTCGAGCTCGGCGCCTCGACACCTTGGGAAGAGCTGGCTTTCAGCCGTCCTGACTACCTGTCACTGAGCACTTCATCTCTTCGGCTCCCAGAAGAGACCGCCAGGCAAGGAGAGAGCATCATCGACAGCGGTTACAGCGCCGCGATGGCTGCACTGCATCCGCCCCGCGGCATGAGCAGCCCGGAGTTCGACACTATCGACCATGCTTCCGAGCACATCTCCGACCAGCTCGCAGACGTGCGTCACGGGGTCCTGAACCGGCTGCGAGACTGGTGGAACCTGCGCGAGGTCCTGGTCGTGGAGACGCAGCCCGCTGTACTGAGATTTCCCCTCTTCCTCCTGTCGGCGCCGGAGGTGGAGGGCTGCAGCACCGCCCTTCAACGGTCGAGCGAACACGTCGTCGAAGGCGCATTCGACCTGACCATATTCGGCACGGGCTTGACATATAGCAGGTCCGCATCCGTCAAGGCGACCACGGCTATCACGGTCCCTCACGGCGACTCGGAACTGGTCTTCGTCGACGTTCCGATCACGGTGGAGCACGTCGAGGTCAAGGAGCACGGAGCACACGTTGCATCCGGGTTCCGCCATCAACTTGCCGCGAAGGCTCTCGAGCATCTCAGCATGCAGGTCGCTCGAGTTCCTGCCGAGAGGATGCCGAAATTTGCCGAAGCAATCCGGACATTTCCGCTCGAGGAAACGGACCCCGGCGTGGTGCGCGAAGACACGTTTGCCTATGCGTGCACGCACGAGATGGAGCTCAAGCTAGGGTTCAAGGCCTTCGGCGCCGACCAGAGCGCTACTGGCACCGTCAGCACGCTGGAAGGCAGCGAGCTGAAGGTCACGCTGCAAGGCGGTCACCACTACGAGGCCTTCCATTGCACGGACATGCCGGGCATACTCTGGCGAACCGGGTAGCAGGACCAGTCCTCACCTCGACTTGGCCGGCCCGGACCGGCGTGGGATCGTCCCGGTGGGCGCTGCGCCGGACGACGTGGAGGACCTGCCACCTCGGCCCGAGGGCAGCAGGGCCTCGATGCACGGGAAGGCTCCGGCGGCGCCCAGAGGCCGCCGGCCGCCGGTCGGGGACAGGCGATCCGGAGCCGGATCAGGCGGCCGGGCCGCCGGGGGCGTCGAGCCTGCCGGCGAGGGCGCCGCGCCACGCGGCCGTCGCCTCGGCCAGCCCGACGTCGACGAGGCCGTCGACGACGATCCGGTCGCCGCCGGCACGGCCGACCACCCGGGCGTCGACGCCGGCGGCGGCCGCCGCCGCCTGCACGGCAGCCGGGTCGGCGGTGCACGCCAGCACCCGCCCGGGCGCCTCGGAGAACAGCTCGCCGTGGCCCTCGATCCCTCCGGCCCGCACGCCGGTGGCGCTGCGGAGGGCGCATTCGGCCAGGGCGACGCCGATGCCCCCGTCGGCCACGTCGTGGATGCCCTGGAGCAGGCCCGGCCGGCCGACGAGCTCGGCCACGAGCGCGAGCAGGCGCGCGTGCTCCTCGGGGTCCCACGGGGCCAGGGACCCGCCGGTGTGGCCGCGCCGTTCCACCGCCCAGCGCGAGCCGGCGAGCGCGCTCGCCTGCCGCCCCAGGAGGACGACGCTGCCACCGTCGGCCAGGGCCACGCTCGGCGGGACCCGCTCCAGCCGGTCGACCACGCCGAGGACGGCGACGACCGGGGTGGGGTCGATGTCGGCCCCGCCCGACTCGTTGTAGAGGCTGACGTTGCCGCCGACCACCGGGATCCCCAGGGCCCGGCAGGCACTGGCCATGCCGTCGACCGACTCCGACAGCTGCCACATCACCTCGGGGTGCTCGGGATTGCCGAAGTTCAGGCAGTTGACGAGGGCGACGGGCCGGGCGCCGCCGCAGGCGACGTTCAGCGCCGACTCCGCCACCAGCAGCTCCGTCCCGCGCCGGGGGTCGACGGCGCACCAGCGGGGATTGCTGTCGGTCGACAGCGCCAGGCCCTTGCCCGTGGGCGGCAGCCCCGGTGCGGCCAGCCGCAGGACGGCGGCGTCGCCGCCGGGGCCGACCACGGTGTTGAGGAGCAGGTCGTGGTCGTACTGGCGGAAGGCCCACGACGGGTCGAGCAGCATCGCCAGCAGGTCCTCGGTGCAGTCGCGCGGCGCCGGGAGCGCCGCCGGGTCGTCCGCCCGCCGCTCGGCCAGGTCGGCCGGCGGTGCCAGCGGCCGGTCGTACAGGGGGGCGTCGTCCGACAGCGACGCGGCCGGCACGTCGGCGAGAACGCTGCCGCCCGGCCCGTCCAGGATCCGCAGCCGGCCCGCGTGGGGGTCCCCGGCGGCGGGACCCGGGTCGGTGACGGTGCCGACGACGGTGGCCCGCACCTCCCACCGCTCGCACACCTGCTGGACGGCGGCGAGGTCCGACGGCGCCACGATGGCCAGCATCCGCTCCTGGCTCTCCGACGTCATGACCTCGAACGGCTCCATGCCGTCCTCCCGCGTCGGCACGGCCCGCGCGTCCACGTCCATGCCGACGCCGCCGCGGGCGGCGGTCTCCGACGTGGCGCACGCCAGCCCGGCGCCGCCGAGGTCCTGGATGCCGACCACCAGGTGCCGGTCCAGCAGCTCCAGGCACGCCTCGATCAGGCGCTTCTCCTCGAAGGGGTCGCCGACCTGGACGCTCGGCCGCTTGCTGTCGTCGGCCGCCTCGGCGTCGAAGCCGGCGGAGGCCAGCACGCTCACCCCGCCGATGCCGTCGCGCCCGGTCAGCGAGCCGAGCAGGACCGCCAGGTTGCCCACGCCGGTCGCCCGGCCGAGCACCAGCCGGTCGACCGGCAGCACGCCGAGGCACAGGACGTTGACCAGCGGGTTGCGCGCGTAGCAGGGGGCGAAGGTCAGCTCGCCGCCGACGGTCGGCACGCCGACGGAGTTGCCGTAGCCGGAGATCCCGGCCACCACGCCCTCCACCAGCCAGCGGGTCCGGGCGTCGTCCAGGTCGCCGAAGAAGAGCGGGTCCATCAGCGCGATCGGCCGCGCCCCCATGGTGAAGATGTCGCGGAGGATCCCCCCGACCCCGGTGGCCGCGCCCTGGTACGGCTCCACGGCGGACGGGTGGTTGTGGCTCTCGATCCGGATGGCGACGGCGATCCCGTCGCCGACGTCGACGACCCCGGCGTTCTCGCCCGGGCCCACCAGCACCTGGGGCGCCTCGGTGGGCAGGCGGCGCAGGTGCAGCCGCGACGACTTGTAGGAGCAGTGCTCGCTCCACATCACGGCGTACATCGCCAGCTCAACGTGGTTGGGCGGGCGGCCGAGGATGGCGGCGATGCTGGCCGCCTCGTCGTCGGTGAGCCCGAGCGCACGGTGCAGCGCGTCGTCGGCGGGTGTCGCGGCCGGTGCGGCGTCCATCGACCGCCACGGTAGCGCCCCCAGCCCGGGGCACCGGCAGCCAACACGCCGGGCGCCCCCGCCGCCACCCGAGCCGGCCCGCGCACGGCGACGCCGCCGGCGCGTCGGTGCGCCGCGCCGGTCGGCCGGCCCGGCACCTACGGCGACACCACCCGCGCCGGCACGTGCTCCCCCTGCGGGTCGCCGGGAGCCCATTGCCTGACGCGTCAGTCGGCAGTCCGCCGGCCCGGAGCGACCCTTCCTTGCGGCAACTGCCGCCGCCGGGACCGCCGGTCACGCGGTGATCGCGGTCCCGGGATCCGACGGACACCGGAGCGACCAACGGACGGCTCTCCGCCCCTCACGGCGCCCGGACCTTCACCTGACACCGCCGCGTGGCGGCCGGCACGCGAAGCACGGCGCGCACCGGCACCGGTCGACGCCGGCACCTGGTGGTGGCCACCCATTGAGGGCGAGGCGCACCGTGTGGAACGGCGGTCGCGAGGTCGGCACCGCCGCCGGAACCGGCACGCCGCGACGCACCGGCCGCCGTCGTCCCCCGCCGCGCCGCCGAACGCTGGAACCGAGTTCTCGGCAGATGACCTCGGGTCAACGACCGCGGGCGCGGCGGGCGGCCCTGCCGGCGGTCGCGTCGAACCGTCCAGGGGCCGCCGCTGGCGGGCCGGACCGAGCCATGTGGAACCTCGGGGACGGTCCACCTGCGGGCCGGGTCCGGAGCCCCGAGGACCGGGCGCGGGCGACGATCGAGCCGGGCGCGGACCGCGCACGGCGCGACACGCGCCGCCCCGGAATTCCCATCCACGTCCCGGCGGAGATGGCCACATCGACGGGGAGGGTCCCCGGCGCTGGCAACCCAAATGGCTGCCGGCTCCCTTCCGTTGCTGCCGTCAATACCGCGATCCACACGTCGCCAAACACTCGGGCAACGAGCGGGTTGTGCCCCGATAACACGCGCGTCATACTGGTTGACATGCCCGCGTCAACGAAGCCGAAGAATCGCACGCCGATGTCGGACCAGCACAAGGCAGCGCTGGCCCGCGGTCGCGAAGAGGGCCGTGCCGTGCGCCGCTATCTCGACGCGCTGGAGCAGCAGCGGCCGAGGCGGGGGCGCCGGCGCACGCCGGAGTCGATCGAGCGCCGGCTGGCCGCGATCGAGGAGCGCCTGCCCGAGGCGGACTCGCTGACGCGCCTGCACCTCATCCAGGAGCAGGCCAACCTTCAGGCCGAGCTGGCCGAGGTCGAGCCCGCCAGCGACCTGACCGCGCTGGAGCGAGCCTTCGTGAAGGTGGCGCGCGCCTACAGCGAGCGCAAGGGCATCGGCTACGCGGCCTGGCGCGCGGCCGGCGTGAGCCCGCAGGTGCTGGACAAGGCCGGGATCACGCGGTCCGGGCGCTCTCGCTGACCCCGGGGGGGCCGCCGGCGGGACCGCCGTCCCCCCCGCCGGCCCGCCTGCCGGCCGATCCGACCAGGGCCCGCAGCAGGACCAGGCCGTCGGTGGAGCCGAGCAGCGGGTCGCTGGCCCGCTCGGGGTGGGGCATCAGGCCGACGACGTTCCCGGCAGCGTTGCAGACGCCGGCGATGTCGTCGACCGAGCCGTTCGGGTTCTCCACGTAGCGCAGCACCACGCGGCCCTCGGCCCGCAGCTCTGCCAGCGTCCGCTCGTCGCACGTGTAGTTGCCGAGGAAGTGGGCGATGGGGACGCGCAGGACGCGCCCGACCTCCACGCCTGCCGTCAGGACGGAGCGGTCGCTCGCCACCTGCAGGTCGACCGGCGCGCAGACGAAGCGCAGCGCCCGGTTCTTCTGCAGGGCACCGGGGAGCAGACCGGCCTCGGTCAGCACCTGGAACCCGTTGCAGATCCCGACCACCGGCCCGCCCGACGCGGCGAAGTCGGCCACGGCCCCCATCACCGGCGAGAAGCGGGCGATCGCACCGGGGCGCAGGTAGTCGCCGTGGGCGAAGCCCCCGGGCAGGACGACGGCGTCGACCTGCCCGACCGACGCGGTCCCGTGCCACAGGGGCTCGGCCCGGGCACCGGCCCGCTCGACCGCCTCCATCGTGTCGTGGTCGCAGTTGGTGCCGGGGAAGGTGACGACACCGACGGTGACGCTCACGCGCCACCACCCGCAGCCGGGGCGGACCCGGTGGCCGCCTGCGGGAGCTGCCGCGGGTCGGGACCGGCCGGCCGGCACGTCACGATCTCGGCGTCCTCGATGACCGGGTTGGACAGCAGCCGGGCCGCCAGGTCCGCGGTGAGCGAGCGGGCGGCGTCCTCGTCGGGCGCCTCGACCTCGACCCTGACGGCCTTGCCGACCCGCACCCGGTGCACGGCGTCGAACCCGAGGGCCGGCAGGGCCCGCTCCACCGTCGCGCCCTGGGGGTCCGCGATCCCCGGCCGGAGGCGGACCTCCACCAGGACCTCGTAGCGGCCCACCTCAGGCTCCGTACCAGTCGGCCAGGCTGCGGTCACAGATCCTCTCGTACGCGGTGCGGTACCGCTCGGCGGTGGCCGCCACGACCTCCGCGGGCAGCGCCGGCGGCGGCGGCTGCTTGTCCCAGCCGCTCGCCTCCAGCCAGTCGCGCACGGGCTGCTTGTCGAACGACGGCGGGTTCGTCCCCGGCTCCCATGCGTCCGCCGGCCAGAACCGCGACGAGTCGGGGGTGAGCAGCTCGTCGCACAGGGCGAGCTCGCCGTCGATGAACCCGAGCTCGAACTTGGTGTCCGCCACGATGATCCCGTGGCGCTCGGCGGCGGCGGCGGCGCGCCGGTAGGCCTCGACGCACATGTCGCGCGCAGCGGCCGCGGTCTCCTTGCCCACGATGTCGGCCGCCTCGTCGAACGAGATGTTGACGTCGTGGCCCTCGGTCGCCTTCGTCGACGGCGTGAACAGCGGCTCGGGGAGCTGGTCGGCCTGGCGGAGCCCCGCCGGCAGCTCGATGCCGTGCACCGTCTGCGACCGCTGGTACTCCTTGTAGCCGGAGCCGGCCAGGTACCCCCGCACGATGCACTCGATGGGCAGCATCTCCGCCCGGCGCACCAGCATGGCCCGGCCGGCCACCGGGGCGGCGCCCTCCTGGCCCGGGAGGTCGTCGACGCCGTCGGGCAGGGCGGCGGGATCGGCGGTCACCAGGTGGCTCGGTGCCAGGTCCGCCAGCGCCTCGGCCCAGTGGACGGTCATGGCGGTGAGGACCCGGCCCTTGTCGGGGATCGGCTCGCCCAGGATCACGTCGAACGCCGAGATGCGGTCCGACGCCACCATGAGGAGCAGGCCGTCGCCCGCGTCGTACATCTCGCGGACCTTGCCGGAGCTGATCAGCTGCAGTGCCATGTGGCCTCCTTGCCCGGGCGGGGGCGGTCACCGGACCGGGCGGGGGTGCCGGGCCGGGCCGGCTCTCCGGGCCGGGCGAGCTCTGTGGACGGGACGGGTGGGGTGGGCAGGGCGGGCGTCACGGGACCGCCTGCAGCGCGTCGAGGAACCGGTGGACGTGGCGCACGGAGCGGTCCACGTCGAAGGCCTCGTCGAGCGCCTCGGGGGAGACGGTGACCTCCGGGTCCTCCTGCAGCACCTGGCGCAGCGGCCTGCGCTGCTCCCACGCCGTGCGCGCGTCGCGCTGGACGACGCGGTACGCGGCGTCGCGGCTGAGGCCGCCGGCGACCAGGGCGAGCAGCACCGGCTGGCTGAAGACCAGGCCGAAGGAGGCGTCGACCAGGTTGTGCCGCATGCGGTCGGCGTGGACGACCAGCCCGTCGACCAGGCCGGTGCACCGCTTGAGCACGTAGTACGTGAGCAGGCAGGCGTCGGGCAGCGCCACCCGCTCGACCGAGCTGTGCGAGATGTCGCGCTCGTGCCACAGCGCCACGTCCTCCAGCCCGGCGCCGAGGTAGCCGCGCAGCAGCCGGGCCAGCCCGCACAGGCGCTCGGAGAGGATCGGGTTCCGCTTGTGGGGCATGGCCGAGCTGCCCTTCTGGCCGCGGCCGAAGGCCTCCTCCGCCTCCCCCACCTCGGTGCGCGCCAGGTGGCGTACCTCGGTGGCGATGGTCTCGACGGTGGCTCCCGCCGACGCGCAGGCCCACAGCAGCTCGGCGTGGCGGTCCCGGGCGACCACCTGGGTGGCGGGCACCGGCGTCAGCCCGAGCGCCGCGCACACGTGCGCCTCGACGGCCGGGTCGATGTTGGCGTAGGTGCCGACCGCACCCGAGAGCTTGCCCACCGCCAGCTGCCGGCGTGCCCGCTCCAGCCGCTGGCGGTCGCGCTCGACCTGCAGGCACCACAGGGCGAGCTTGGCGCCGAACGTGGTGGGCTCCGCCTGCATGCCGTGCGTCCGGCCGGCCATGACGGTGCCGATGTGCTCGGCGGCCCGCGCCTTCAGCACCGCCACGAGCCCGCCGGCCGCCTCGACGAGCAGGTCGGCTGCGCGGACGAGGGTGGCGCACAGGGCCGTGTCGACCACGTCGGACGACGTGAGCCCGTAGTGCACCCACGAGCCCTCGGGCTGCCCGATGGCGTCCTGCACCACGTCGACGAACGCCGCCACGTCGTGGTCGGTGACCCGCTCGCGCTCCTCGACGGCGGCGACCAGCTCGGCGGTGACCTCGGGGGCGCGCGCCCGGCAGGCGGCCGCCGCGTCGGCCGGCACCACGCCGATCGATGCCCACGCCTCGACCGCCAGCAGCTCCACTTCGAGCCACAGGCCCATCCTGGCCTCGTCGGTGAACAGTGCCGCCATCTCCGGCAGGCTGTACCTCGGGATCACGGGGCTCCCCTCCGTCCTGGTCGGTCGGCTCCCGGTCCGGCGCCGGTGGCGTCGACCGCGCCGGCGCGCCCGGCCACGACGGCCCCGGCGGGTCCCGGGTGCGCGGCGATCTCCGCCACGGCCGCGGCGGCGATGTCCCGGCGGTACTGCATGCCGGGCCAGGCCACGCGCTCGCACGCGTCGTAGGCGCGCCGGCGGGCCTGGGCCAGGTCGGCACCGCGGCCGACGACGCCGAGCACGCGGCCGCCGGCGGTGCGGACGGTGCCGTCGGCGTCGAGGGCGGTGCCGGCGTGGACGACCGTGACGCCGGGGACCGCCGCCGCCGCGTCCAGACCCTCGATCCCGTCACCCGTGCGCGGCGTTCCCGGGTAGTTGCCGGCCGCGAGCACCACGCAGACAGCGGCGTCCGGCGACACGGTCGGCTGCGAGCGCAGGTGCCCGCCGGCCGCCTCGGCCAGCAGCGCGACGAGGTCGTCGTCGACGCGGGGGAGCACGGCCTGTGTCTCGGGGTCGCCGAAGCGGACGTTGTACTCGAGCATGCGAGGGCCGTCGGCGGTCAGCATGAGCCCCGCGTACAGCACGCCGCGGTAGTCGATGCCGCGCCGGCGCAGGGCCGCCAGCGTCGGCTCGACCGCCTCGTCGAGCACGCGGTCGACCAGCCGGTCGTCGACGTCGGGCACCGGCGTGAAGGCCCCCATGCCCCCGGTGTTGGGCCCCGTGTCGCCGTCCCCGACACGCTTGGCGTCGCGCGCCACGGGCAGCGGCACGACCCGGGTGCCGTCGGTCACCACCAGCAGCGAGCACTCCCGGCCGGCCAGGCCCTCCTCGACCACCACGGTACGGCCGGCGTCGCCGAAGGCGGTGCCGGCCAGCTTCGCCCGGACGTCCGCCTCCGCCTCGTCACGGTCGTCGGTGACGAGGACGCCCTTGCCGGCGGCCAGACCGTCGGTCTTCACCACCCACGGCCCGGGGAGCTCGCGCAGGAAGGCGATGGCGCCCGCCGCGTCGTCGAACACCCCGAAGCGCGCCGTGGGCACCCGGGCGTCGGCCAGCAGGCGCTTCATGAACGCCTTGGACCCCTCCAGCCGCGCCCCGTCGGCGCCGGGCCCGAAGACCAGCCGGCCCCGGGCCCGCAGGCGGTCGGCCAGGCCGTCCACCAGCGGCTGCTCGGGCCCGATGACGACCAGGCCGCCGTCGACCTCGTCGGGTGGGACGTCGGTCACGGTGATCCGGTGGCCGCCGGGGACGGTCCCCGCCAGCGGCGAGGCCACCGCGACGACGCCGCCTTCGCGCCCGGTGGGAGCGCCCGGTGCGCCGGGGCCGGCGCCACCCGCCGGGGCTGCGCCGCCGGCCGGAGCGGAGGGCGCGGCCGCACCGGAGGGCGCTGGGGTCACCGAGCGGCAGACCACGACGTCGGTGGTGCGGGCCAGGGCGAGCGCCAGGGCGTGCTCGCGCCCGCCGCCGCCGACGACGACGACCCTCACCGCGCACCCCTCGCCGAGGGCGACGGCGCCACCGTGCCCGAGAGCGGCGACGCCACCGTGCCCGAGAAGGGCGAGGGCCGGGGCGCGTCGCCGCCTGGCGCCGGGGGCCGGGCGACCTGGACGGCGCGCCCCGTCACGCCGCGAACCGGACGAACTGCTCCCGGCCGGGGCCGACGCCCACCAGCCGGATCGGCACGCCGACCTGCTCGGCCAGGAACTCGATGTACCGGCTCGCCGCCGGCGGCAGCTCGCCGGCGTCGGTGACCGCCGTCAGGTCGGTCTTCCACCCCGGCAGGTCCTGGTAGACCGGTGTGACCTGGTGCAGCGTCGACTGGTGGAACGGCAGGTGCTCCAGGCGCTCGCCGCCCGCCTCGTAGGCTACGCAGACCCGCACCGTGTCGAAGGCGTCGAGCACGTCGAGCTTGGTGAGGGCGATCTCCGACAGGGAGTTGAGGCGGACCGCGTGGCGGAGCATGACGGCGTCGAACCAGCCGCAGCGGCGCCGGCGGCCGGTGTTGGTGCCGAACTCGTGGCCGCGCTCGACCAGCAGGTCGCCCACCTCGTCGAGGCACTCGGTGGGGAAGGGGCCAGCGCCCACCCGGGTGACGTAGGCCTTGGCGATGCCGATGACCTCGTTGACGGCCCGGGGCCCGATGCCGGCCCCGGTGCACGCACCCCCGGCCGTCGGGTTGGACGACGTGACGAACGGGTACGTGCCGTGGTCGACGTCGAGGAAGGTGGCCTGCGCCCCTTCGAGCAGGACGTTGCGGCCCGACTCCAGCGCGCCGTGCACGGCGGCGACCGCGTCGCCCACCATCGGGGCGAGCCGCGGGGCGTACTCGCCGAGGTACCGCTCGCAGATCTCGTCGGCGCTCAGCGGCAGCCGGTTGTACACCTTGGCCAGAACCCCGTTCTTCTCCTTGAGCGCGACCTCGAGCTTCTGGCGGAAGATCTTGGGGTCCGACAGGTCCTGCACCCGCAGGCCGACCCGGGCGGCCTTGTCGGCATAGGCAGGGCCGATGCCGCGGCGGGTGGTGCCGAGGGAGTTCTTGCCGAGGAAGCGCTCGGTGACCCGGTCGAGCTCCTGGTGGTAGGGCATGATCAGGTGGGCGCTGCCGCTCACCAGCATGCGGCTGGTGTCGACGCCCTTGGCCGCCAGCGTGTCGAGCTCGGCGAGGAGCACGCCTGGGTCGACGACGACGCCGTTGCCGATCACCGGCGTGATGTGCGGGTACAGGACACCGCTGGGCACGAGTTGCAGGGCGAACGACTCACCGTCGACGACCACGGTGTGGCCGGCGTTGTGGCCGCCCTGGTACCGGACGACCATGTCCATGGACCCGGCGAGCAGGTCGGTGAGCTTGCCCTTGC
>JAJZYI010000389.1 GCA_021798135.1 Actinomycetes bacterium
TCGTCGCCCTCGGCCGGCTCGCCGGGGCGCGTATCGACGTCGACGGGGCGGCAGCCCAGGCCGCGCGTGCCGCCTCCATCGCCACCACCCCTGGGGGAGCCACTGCAGCCGCCCAGCAGAGCGCGGCCGCGGCGCTCGGCTCGGACCACGTCACCTGCGCCACCCTCCAGGTCGCGACCGACACTGCCCGCTTCGCCCCCGGCGGCTCGGTCACAGTCACCGTCACCTGCGCCGTCGCGCTCAGCGACCTGACCGGGCTGCGCCTACCCGCCACCGAGCAGGTCTCGTCGACCGCGGCCTCGGTCATCGACACCTACCGCTCGGCCCCCGGCCCATGACCGGACCGCTGCGCCGCCGCCTCGACGAAGAAGAAGGGATGGTCACCGCCTTCGTCGTCATCTTCACCCTGGCGCTCTTGGCCATGGCCGGCCTCGTCCTCGACGGCGGCCTGGCGCTCGCGGCCAAGGTCCATGCCATCGACGACGCCCAGGCAGCGGCGCGCGCCGGTGCCCAGGCGATCGACGTCCCCCTCTACCGCTCGACCGGCACGATCACTCTCGACCCCGCCCAGGCCGTCGCCGACGCGCAGGGCTTTCTCGCCGCGGCCGGCGAGCACGGCACCGTCACCGTCGCCGGCGAGACCGTCACGGTCAACGTCACGATCACCCAGCCCACCCAGATCCTCTCGATCGTGGGCGTCGACCAGCTAACGGTGACCGGGACCGGGAGCGCCACCGCACAGCAAGGACCCTGACATGGCCCGCCTCGCACACCTCGCCAAAGGCATCGCCGCGCTCGCCGTCCTCGCCGTCCTCGTCGCCGGCATCCCCTGGGCGTTGTGGCACTACATCGGCTGGCCCCTCCCGCACCACATGCCTTCGGTCGCCCAGGTCGGCCATGCCCTCGACGCCCACGGCATCGCCGGGCGGACCCTCGTCGACGTCCTGGCGGTCGTGGTGTGGGTCACCTGGGCGGTGCTTGTCGCCTCGGTCGCCGCCGAGATCCCCGCCGCCCTGGCCGGCCAGCGCGCCCGGCGCCTCCCGGTCGCCGGTGTGTTCCAGCCGCTCACGGGGCGCCTCGTCGCAGCCGTCGTGGTCGCGGCCCTCGCCCTCGCACCCCGGCCCGCCCACAGCCAACCGGCCGGCTCGCCCGGCAGAGGACTGGTGGCCCTGCGCCGCCCGGTCGCCGCCCTCGTCCTCACTGGCAACAGTCGGCCAGCCTCGCCCCACGCGCCGCCCAAGCCGCCACCTGGGGCCGACACGTCGCCAACAGGCGCCCCGGTGGCCCCGCCACTGGCGGCCGGCCCTTCGGGCCCGGCGCCCCACGCATCGCCTGGCACCCAGGTGGCCGAGCAGATGCGCACCTACGTCGTCGAGCGCGGCGACACCCTCTGGGGCATCGCCGAACGCGAGTTCGGCGACCCGCTGCGCTGGTCGGAGATCTACGCGCTCAACGAAGGGCGCCCCCAGCCCGGCGGCGCCACCCTCACCGACCCACACTGGATCGACCCCGGCTGGACGCTCCTTCTCCCCGCATCTCCAGCCGCCCCAACACCACCTGCGACCCCGATGCCGATTCCGCCGACCGGCAACGCCACGGCGCCCACTTCCAGCCCCTCGCGCGCCAGCACGTCACCTGCCGCGCCGGGATCGCCGGCACCAACGAGCTCCGCTCCGAGTGCTGCACCCGCCCCTCGCCATCCTGAGCCCGCCGTCGGGGGCCGGGGCACCGAGTCGGTGCGTGGCGACCCGGTGGGAGCGCCGGTGCAGCTGCCGTCGGGCTCGGTGGTGGCCGGCTCCTTCGCCGCCGGGGTGCTCGCTGCCGTCGCCCTCGGAAGGCTGCGCAGCCGCCACGCCTACCGCTACCACTCACCAGCCCCCGGCCGCGACCTCACCCCACCGCCGCCGCGCCCGACCCTTGCGCACTTGGCCCGCGCCGCACACGGCGACGGCGACGACGGGGAAGCGCCGCTCGCCGCCAGCGTCAGGGAGGGCCGCGACGGCGCTGTCACTGCTTCGATCTCCAGCAACGGTGTCGCTCGGGGTGCGTCCGGCCTCTGCGGGCCTGGCTCCTCCCTCGACGATGCCGAGCGCCGCCAAGACCCGGGCCGCCTCGAGGTCGCCATCCTCGATGGTCGCAGCGTCGACTGCGACATCACCGATCTCTCGGGCGTCGCCCTGTGCGGGCCGGTCGCCGACGACGTCGCCCGGGGGCTGCTCTGTGGCGTCGTGGTGCGCGCCGGGCCCGGTGCGGCGGAGGTGCTCTGCACCGGTGCGCTCGCCGGCCGGCTCCTGCCCCCCCTCGGCCCGCTGCCGGCCATCCGTCAGGTCCAAACGCTCGAGGACCTGGCGAGGGCGGTCGAGGCCGAGCGGATCGCCCGGGCCCGACGCTTCGAGGCCGCCGGCACCCCCGACGCCAGGCGGTTCCGGGCCGAGCATCCCGAGAACCCGCTGCCGTTGCTCCTCGTGCTCGCCGACGGCCCACTCGACGAGTCGGCCGGCAGGTGGGCAACCCTCGGGGTCGGCGCGCCTCCACTCGGCATCGCGGTCATCTTCCTTTCCGACACGCCTGCGGCCAGCGG
>JAJZYI010000390.1 GCA_021798135.1 Actinomycetes bacterium
AGGTCACACGGTCGGCGCCACTCGCGGCAGGCGCCCTCTCAGCCCGGTCCCTCCGAGCTCCCGTGCGCCCATCCTCGCGCGCCCGCTGCCCCTGCGCGCCGCCCCGGCGCCGGCGCTCCCGCCGCCCGGCCCCGGCCCCCAACGGCGGGCGCTGGCCCCGTCACGGGCTCGTTGCGCTCGCGTTCCAGGTTGGCGTCGCCGGGGCGCCCCCTCCGGCGGCGCCGGTACGATGGTCGGAGCAGTGGTGGCGGGGCTGCGGTGCAGGCAGGGCATGGCGCGTGTGCACCGACGGCGAAGGAGGCAGGACATGGGGACTCGGGTGGCTGCGATGCTGGCGGCGAAGGGTTCGTCGGTCGTCACCGTCCATCCGTCGGCGACGGTCGCACAGGTGGTGGCCGAGCTGGTGCGCCACGGCGTGGGCGCGCTGGTCGTGTCGGCGGACGGCGTCCGCATCGACGGCATCGTGTCGGAGCGCGACGTCGTGCGCAGGATGGCGTCGTACCAGGGCGACCTCGGCGCCGAGCCGGTGACGAGCATCATGTCGGGCACGGTGGAGACCTGCTCCCCCGACGACCCCGTCGAGGCCCTCATGGCGACGATGACCGAGCGCCGGTTCCGTCACCTGCCCGTGGTCGACGCCGACGGCGCGCTGGCGGGGATCGTCAGCATCGGCGACGTCGTGAAGAGCCGGATCGACGACCTCGAGCGCGACCGGCGCGAGCTGCACGAGTACATCACGGCCCGCTGACGCCCGTCGCCGCCCCGCCGACGCCCACCGCTGAGCCCGGCGGCGCCGGTGCCGGCCGGGCGCTCCGGGCCCGTCCTAGGCAGGGGTGACCGCGTACACGAGCTTGACGGTGGCGGTCTGCTGCACCGTGCCCGCTGCCAGCGGCACCGCCGCGGTGCGCGACGGCGCCGCCGTGGCGAACCCGTTCCCCTCCACCTGTGGGACCGTCGGCACCGTGTCGTCGGTGAGCGAGCACAGCGGCCCCAGCCGCTCCCCAGCCGCCTGCGCCAGCGTCCGGGCGTGCGCCGTCGCCTGGCGGACGGCGTCGCTGCGCGCCCGGTCCTGCAGCGCGGTGGGATCGGCTGCCGCGAACGCGAGCGACGAGATCCGGGCACCGTTGCCGGCGGCACGGGCGGCGGCGTCGATGGCGGTGCCGGCCGTGGAGAGGTCGCGCAGGGTCACGGTGAGCGAGTCCGTGGCCTGGTAGCCCGTCAGGCGGGGTCCCCCCGACGGCGCGAAGGCGTACTGCGGCTGGAGCGACAGGCCGCTCGTCTGGATGTCGCCGGGCGGCACCCCCAGCCTCCGCAGGGCGGCGACGACGGCCGCCGTCGTCGCGTCGTCGCTCGACAGCGCAGCGGCGGCGCTCGGCTCGCTCTCGCCAGCGGCGAGGGTCACGGTGACGACGCCGGGGGCCGCCGTGGCGGTGGCCGTGGCGGACAGGGTGAGGCGCGACGCCGCCTGGCTGCAGGTCGAGGGAGCCGCAGCAGCGGCCGGCGGCGACGATGCCAGCGCCAGCGACGTTCCCGCCCCCGCCAGCGCGGCGAGTGCGAGGGCCACCGCCGCCACGGGCAGGGCCGCGCCCCGCCGGCCCGGGCGGGGCCGCACCATCCTGCCGGGACCCGGCCCTGCCGGCACCGGGTCGTCACCGGCGGCCGCACCGTCACCCGCCATGCCTCCCACCGGCTCGCCCCCTGCGCTGTCCTCCACGGCTGCTCCTCCTCTCCCGACCGGGTCAGGAAGCCCCGGGCCCGGCCACGGCCCCGGCTGCCACCCCCGCTACCGCCCCGGGGCTGGCAGACACGAGCACGTCGACCGTCCACCGCCACACGGCGGTCCCGCACCGGCGAGGGGACGCGCACGCCGACCGCCCCGTCACCTCCACCTGCACCAGGCCCGGGCGCGTCCCGACCAGGTCGAACGACCGCACGCCGCCCGCCGGGTCGCGGGCGACGACGACGACGCGGACCGAGCCGAGCGCTGCGCCGCTGCCCGACACGGCCCCGGCGGTCGGCCCCGCGCCGCCGACCGAGGGCTCGCCCCACACCGTCCCGGGCAGCTGCGGCAGGCGGACGGCGAGCGCCCGCCCCACGACGTCGGCCACGACGCCCGACGGGGTGACCTCGCGGCGCGCCGGCCCGGCGGAGGACCCCTGCCCCACCGACGCCGACCCGTTCGCCGGGCCGAACACAGGCGCGGCGGGGCGGTGGCCCCCGGGGCCGGCAGCGGCCGACGGCGAGCTTGCCGCCGCCTGTGCCCGTGGCGCCGGCGCTCCCGAGGCGCCCACGGCCACCAGGACGCCCGCGCACGACCCGACGCCGGAGCCGGCGGCCACCCGCACGCACGGGGGCGAGGAGCTCACTCGCGTCGGGGCCGCCACCGCTCCGCCGGCCGCCGGCACGCGGCCCCCCGCCTGCGTCCCTGCCTGTGTCCCCGCCGGGGCCCCTGCGATGGCCCGGGCACCCCCGGCATGCCCGCCGGTCGGGCTCCAGGCGCCGCCGGCGAGCGCTCCTGCCGCCGCCAGCACCACCAGCGACCCGCCGGCCAACCGGGCGCGCC
>JAJZYI010000391.1 GCA_021798135.1 Actinomycetes bacterium
GAGGAGATCGGCCTGAAGCTCGAGGGTGCGACCCTCGACCTGCTCGGCCGGGCCCGGCGGGTGATCGTCACCAAGGACGACACCACCATTGTCGAAGGTGCCGGCTCGCAGGACGACGTGAACGGCCGGATCGCCCAGATCAAGCGGGAGATCGACGAGACCGATTCCGACTGGGACCGCGAGAAGCTGCAGGAGCGCCTGGCCAAGCTCTCCGGCGGGGTTGCCATCGTGCGCGTCGGGGCAGCTACCGAAGTGGAGCTCAAGGAGAAGAAGCACCGGATCGAGGATGCGCTGTCAGCCACCCGGGCGGCCATCGAGGAGGGCATCGTGGCCGGGGGCGGCACCGCCCTGGTGCGCAGCCGGGCCGCGGTGGACAAGCTCGCCGGCACCCTCACCGGCGACGAGGCGACCGGGGCGCGCATCGTGGCCCACGCCCTTCAGGAGCCGCTGAAGTGGATCGCCATCAATGCCGGGCTCGAAGGTGCGGTCATGGTCCAGCAGGTGGAGAACGAGTCGGGCTCGATCGGCTTGAACGCCTCCACCGGTGCCATCGAGGACCTGGTGAAGGCCGGCGTCATCGACCCGGCCAAGGTGACCCGCTCGGCGCTGCAGAACGCGGCGTCGGTGGCGGGGCTGTTGCTCACCACGGAGGCCCTGGTCGCCGACAAGCCGGAGAAGAAGTCCGACGCCGGCGCGGCTGCCGCGGCCGGTATGGGCGGCATGGGTGGTATGGGCGGCATGGGCATGATGTGATTGCCCGGGTGCCGCTGTGACCGGCACCAGCGTGACGTCGTGACCGGTGGCCGGGCCTGTGGGCCCGGCCACCGGCGCGTGCGTTGGGCGTGCACACCTCGTAAAGTTGGTTGACCGTCGCGTCAGTAAATAGTAGAACTCCCTTAGTGACTGTCGTTCAATAGGAGAACGACGGTCTTGACCAGGGGGGAACTATGATCCACATGTCTGCCAGGGCGGTCCTGGCGCGCCTCCGCCGGAGACCGCGTGTCACCCGCAATGGTCTGGCTGTTGCCGGCACGCTGCTTGCCGTGGCATCGCTCAGCACCGCGTGCACCGTCAACCACGGTGTGCTCGTGCCCGGGGCGTCGCCGCCAACCACCATTGCCATCCCGACCGGCTCGCAGATCGGCACGGGTACCGTGCCGGTGAGCTGCAACCTGCCGCTGTTCGGCAACACCACGTTCATCGCCCAGGGCACCGGCGCCGTGGGTACGGTGGTCGGCCCCGGTCAGCAGTTCTACCTGACCGACGCACGAGGTGCCCTCGAGGTGCCCACCATCTTCATGTCCTTGGCCTCGCTCGTGGGGGCGACCACCATCGATGCGGCTGTGAGCACGCTGGACATCAACGCATCCAACGCCACGCCGGCCACGGTGAACGCAGCAGCCACGCCGATCAACATCACCGGCATCCCGGTGACGCCTGGCAAGTCGGCGACCGTGCAGGCACCCCAGACCGGCACCATGACGATCGGGCCGTTCGCAGCGGGCCAGAGCGGCCTGGCGGCAGTGTCGATCGGGGCCATCTCGGTCACGATCACCTTGTACAACGCCAAGGGGGCGGCAGTGTTCATCCCGATCACCATCAGCTGCGCGGCACCGACCCCGCCGCTCGTTCTGGTGGGGCTGACCATCAACTCGTCCTTCGGGGGCGCGGCGTCCAAGGTCACCGGGGTGAACGCCCCGGCGTTCACGGTGCCCGCCGGTGACGTCGAAGGCAGCCTGAACGTCCCGGTCCCGTGCACCCTGTCGGGCATCGGCGCTGCCACGTTGGGCGGCACCTTGACGGGCGAGCTCCCGGCGATCCTGCCGTCCGGTCAGGAGTACACCCTGCAGGCGTCGAGCGGAGCGCTGGACGTGCCGGGCTCGGTGGTGGACCAGCTCCTGCAGGCGTACCCGGGCGCGACCACGTTGAGCGGTGCCATCACCGATCTCGACATCAACGCACAGGACTCGACCCCGTCGGTCCTGAACGTGGCCAACCCGCCGATCACCGTCACGCCGCAGCCGCTGGTCTCCGGCCAGTCGGTCCACGTCCTGATCCCGACGACGGGGACGATGAACGTCGGGCCGTTCACGGCCGGCAGCGCTGGCTTCACGCACCTCACGTGGGGCAAGGCGGCCGGGTCGTTCAACCTGGCTGATGCGGCTGGAAACCCGGTCGGTCAACCCGTGCAGGTCAGCTGCCAGCCGCCGGCCGGCCCGGTCACCCTGCTGTGGGAGCCGGTCACGTCGGGCCCGGTCCCGGTGGTCACGTCGGTGTCGCCGAGCAGCGGCCCAGTGGCTGGTGGCACCACCATCACCATCACCGGCACGGGCTTCACCAACGTCGCAGCGGTCAACGTCGGCAACGGCCAGGCCACCTTCACCGTGAGCTCGGCCACGCAGATCGTCGCCACCGTGCCGCCCGGCGCGGCTGCGGGACCGGCCGACGTGACGGTGCTCGGACCCAACGGGCCGAGCGCGCTGGTGCCAGGCGACCAGTTCACCTACACCGGCTGATCTCTACCCTGCCCGCCTGGGCCGCCGCTGGCGCGGCGGCCCGGGC
>JAJZYI010000392.1 GCA_021798135.1 Actinomycetes bacterium
CGGGACCCTGGCGGTGTCGGGTGCGTCCGGCGGGACGCACGAGGTCGAGGTCCACCCGGGCCACCACCTGCTCCTGGCAGCCACCGGCTACCGGCGCGAGCAGCCGGGGGGCGCCGAGCCGCCCGAGCGGCTCGAGCTCGGGGACCCGGCGGTCCAGGCGGCCCACGCAGGCCAGACCGACTACGGGTGCGACTTCGTCGTGGACGGGCGGCCGGGCCACGGGTACGTCGAGGTCGGGCTGGGCGAGCACGCCCGGTACCGGCCGACGGCAGGGGGCAGCGGAGGTGAGCGGTGCACGCGCTGAGCTCGCTGGACCGGATCTTCCGCCCGCGCGGTGTCGCCGTGGTGGGTGCGTCGGCGCGCACCGGAGCGCTGGCGACCCGGTTCGTCTCCGGGCTCCAGCGCCACGGGTTCCCCGGTGCCGTCGTGCCCGTCAACCCCAACTACGACGAGGTCGCCGGGCTCCCCTGCCAGCCGTCGATCGAGCAGGCCTGCGCCGTCGCGCCGGTCGACCTCGCCGTCATCTCGGTGGCGCGCGACGCCGTGGTGCCCGCGGTGGTCGAGTGCGGCGCCCACGGCATCGCCGGCGCCATCGTCTTCTCGTCGGGGTTCGCCGAGACCGGAGCCGAGGGCCGGCGCGCGCAGGAGCGGCTCGGGGCCGCCGCCCGCGAGGCCGGGGTCCGCCTCATCGGGCCCAACAGCCCGGGGTTCGTGAACGTCACCGAGCACGTCTGCGTCATCGCGTCGGGCCTCTCCTTCCGCCCGAGCTTCTCGCCGGGCCGCGTCGGGCTCGTCGTGCAGTCGGGCGGGATCGCCGGCCTGCTGGCCGAGCGGGCACAGGACGCCGGCGCGGGGCTGTCGACCGTGGTGTGCACCGGCAACGAGGTCGACGTGACCGCCGGGGAGGTGCTCGCCTGGCTGGCGGAGGACCCGGCGACCGACGTGGTCGGGGTCTTCCTCGAAGGCGTCCGCCAGCCGGCCCGGTTCCTGGCCGCGCTGCAGGCGCTGCGCGACGCGGGGAAGCCCGTCGTCTGCCTGAAGGCGGGCGCGACCGGCGCCGCGGCCCGGGCGACGGCTGCGCACACGGGCGCCCTGGCCTCCGACGACGACGTGCTCGACGCCGTCTTCGCCCGCACCGGCGTGGTGCGGGTGCACGCCGTGGACGACCTGGTCGACACGACCCGCACCCTGGCCCACCTCGGCACGAGCGGGGGCGGCCGGGTGGCCGTGGTCACGACGTCCGGCGGGGCCGGCGTCATCGCCGCCGAGGCGGCGGAGCGGGCCGGGCTGTGCCTTCCCGAGCCCGCCGCGGGGACGCGCCAGGAGCTCGCCGCGGTGGTCCCGACCTTCGCTGCCGTCGGCAACCCTGCGGACATGAGCGGGATGTTCGTGGAGGACCCGGCGATCTTCCGGGGCTCCCTGGGCGCCTTCGAGCGGGCGGAGGGCTTCGACGCCGTCGTCCTCGTGCTCACGGTGCACCCACCCGACCTGGCGGAACGGCTCGCCGACCGCCTGCTCGAGCACCGGTCGGCGACCGGGTGGGCGCCGGTCGTCCTCTGGGTGGCCGGTGCCATGAGCGAGCCGGCGCGGGCACGCCTGCGGGAGAACGGCGTGCTGGTCTTCGACGACCCCGACCGCTGCATGCGCGCCCTGCGCGCCAGGCTGGTGCCCGCCGGCCGTGCCGCGCCCGCCGCTTCCGGGGCCGTGCCGGCGGGTGGTCGCGACGTGCCCGCCGCTTCCCGGACCGCCGCGGGGGACCCCGCCCGCCCGGGGCCCGACGATCCCCTGGAGCTCGTGCGTGACCTGGGGATCCCCACCGTGGCCTGCCGCCGGTGCGCGACCGAGGCCGACGCCGTCCGAGCTGCGGCGGCCCTCGGCGGCAAGGTGGCGGTGAAGGTCGACGCGCCAGCGATCGTGCACAAGAGCGACGTCGGCGGCGTGGTGCTCGGCGTCGAGGGGCCGGAGGCCGTGGCCCGCGCCCACCGGCAGGTCGTCGACGCGGCGAGCGCCGCCGGCCAGGCGCCTCGCGGCTCGGTCGTCCAGCCCATGGTGGCGCCGGGCGTCGAGCTGATCGTCGGCGTGCGCCGCGATCGAGACTTCGGCGCGGTCCTCGTCGTCGGGATGGGCGGCACGAGCGCCGAGCTCGTGCACGACGCCAGGACGGCGCTGCTCCCGCTCGCCGCCGGCGAAGCCGCCGCGCTGCTGCGGGCGTTGCGGGGCTACCCGCTGCTCGACGGCTTCCGGGGCGCGCCGCGCGCCGACCTGGGCGCCGCCGTGGAGGCCGTCGAGGCCGTCGCGGCCTTCGGGGAGCGGGCAGGCGACGAGCTCGAGGCGTTCGAGGTGAACCCGCTCGTCGTGCACGCGGAGGGATGGGGCGTCACCGCCGTCGACGCCGTCCGCATCACGAGGGAGGCCGGACCGTGACGGCGGGCGGGGAGGCCCCGAGGACCGCGCACGGGAGGAGGCCGTGCGGAGCGAGGCCGGGGGAGCAGGCACCCCCGAGGCACTGGAGGGCGGGGCGTCGATCACGACCGGGGAGGAACCGGAGATGAA
>JAJZYI010000038.1 GCA_021798135.1 Actinomycetes bacterium
CTGCCGGCGCCGCCTCACCCACCACCGAACCCCGGCCTGCCGGCGCCGCCTCGCCCACCACCGAACCCCGGCCCGCCGGCGCCGCCTCGCCCACCACCGCGTCGCCTACCACCGTCGCGTCGCCCGCCACCGCAGCCTGGCCCGCCACCGCAGCCTGGCCCGCCACCGCAGCCTGGCCCGCCACCGCAGCCTGGCCCGCCACCGCGGGCACCGGCTCGCCCGGCACCGGCAGGGGCGCGTCGATGTCGTCGGTGACCTTCCTGAGCCCCGGATGGAACAGCGTATAGAGCAGCAGGCCCAACGCCACCGCGCCGAAGGGGATGATGGCGTTGCCGCTCGGGCGGAACAGCGGGTAGAGCACGAAGCCCGACAGCACCGCGGTCCACGCCCACAGGATCACGACGGTGCGGCGGTGCCCGTGGCCGAGCCGGAGCAGGCGGTGGTGCACGTGCCCCTTGTCGGGGGTGTGGAAGCCCTGGCGCCGGGCGGTGCGCCGGATGACGGCGAATGCCATGTCGGCGATGGGGACCCCGAGGATGAACAGGGGGATGAACAGCGGGGCGAAGAAGAAGTAGGTCTGGCCGCTCACCACGACCGTCGTGCGCCCGCCGACGACCATGGTGGACGCGGCCATGAGCAGCCCGAGCAGCAGGGCCCCGGCATCGCCCATGAAGACCTTGGCCGGGTGGACGTTGTGCGGGAGGAACCCGAGGCAGGCCCCGCAGGCCACCACGGCGACCAGCGGTCCGAGGTTGTCGGGCGGCAGCGCACCGCTGTGGACGAGCCGGATCCCGTACACGGCCAGGGCCGCCGAGGCGATCGCCACGATCCCCGCGGCGAGCCCGTCGAGCCCGTCGATCAGGTTGACGGCGTTGGTGATGACGATCACCCACAGGCAGGTGAGCAGCGGCGTCACCTGGGGGGACAGCACCAGCAGGCCCGCCAGCGGGATCTTGAACTGGAACATCGTGACGCCCAGCATCACCAGGACGCTGGCGGACAGGACCTGGCCCGCCATCTTGGCCGGTGCCGACATGTCGCGAGCGTCGTCGATCAGGCCGACGGCGAAGATGACCGCCGCCCCCAGCACCACCCCCAGCGGCTCGGAGGACCCGGCGAAGACGGGTCGGAAGGCCGGCAGCGCCGAGGCCAGCATCATGGCCGCCAGCACGGCCACGAACATGGCGATGCCCCCGCCGTAGGGGGTGGGCCGGCTGTGGACCCGACGCTCGTCAGGCTCGGCGACGAAGCCGACGCGCGACGAGATCCTGCGGACGGGGAAGGTGACGACGAACGTGACGAGGGCTGCGGCCAGCCCAACGACCACGTACCAGCCGTCGGCCACCGGCTCAGCCCCTGCCGGCCGTGCCCAGCTCCGGGTAGGGCGGGTGCTCGGCGCAGCGGGCCGCGACCTCGGCGCGCACCCGGGCCAGCTCGGCGTCGTCCTCGCGCCGCCTGAGCGCGTGGCCGATCAGCCGGGCGATCTCCGCCATGTCCGCCTCGCCCATCCCCGCCGTCGTCTCTGCCGCGGTGCCGAGCCGGAGCCCCGAGGTCACGAAGGCCGAGCGCGGGTCGTCGGGGATGGTGTTGCGGTTGACCGTGATCCCGGCCCGGTCCAGGACCTCCTGGGCCACCTTGCCGGTGAGCTCCTCGTCGAACGGCCGCAGGTCCACCAGGACGAGGTGGTTCTCCGTGCCGCCGGACACGACCCGGAACCCCTCGCCGGCCAGCGCCGCGGCCAGCGCCTTCGCGTTGGCCACGACCCGCGCGGCGTAGTCCCGGAACTCGGGCCTGGCCGCCTCGGCGAAGGCGACCGCCTTCGCCGCCACGACGTGCTCGAGCGGGCCCCCCTGCAGTCCCGGGAAGACGGCCGAGTCGATCTGCTTGGCCAGCTCCGCCCGGCAGAGGATGGCGCCCCCGCGCGGGCCCCTGAGGGTCTTGTGGGTCGTGAAGGTGACGACGTCCGCGAGGGGGACCGGGCTCGGGTGGGCGCCGCCGGCCACCAGCCCGGCCGGGTGGGCCAGGTCGAACATCAGGCGGGCGCCCACCTCGTCGGCGATCTCCCGGAACGGCTCGGCGCGGATCTGGCGGGGGTACGCCGTCGCGCCTGCCACGATCAGCTTGGGTCGCTCGCGACGCGCCACGTCCGCCACCTGGTCGAGGTCGATGACCTCCCCCGGGTGCTCGGGGTCGTCGGACGCCGGGGTGACGCCGTAGGACACGAAGCGCCAGACCTTGGACGTGATGCTCGCCGGCGACCCGTGGGTGAGGTGGCCGCCCTGGTCGAGGCGCATCGCCAGCACGGTGTCCCCGGGCGCCAGGAGGGCCTGGTAGACGGCCAGGTTGGCGAGCGCCCCGGCGTGCGGTTGCACGTTGGCGTGCTCGGCGCCGAACAGGTCGGTGGCCCGGCGCCGGGCCAGGTCCTCGACCTCGTCGACGACCTGGTTGCCGCCGTAGTAGCGACGGCCCGGGTAGCCCTCGGCGTACTTGTTGGTGAGGATGGAGCCGGTGGCGGCGAGCACCGCCGGGGAGGTGAAGTTCTCCGACGCGATCAGCTGCAGGGTGGTGCGCTGGCGAGTCGCCTCCTCGTCCAGGAGCTTGGCCAGCTCCGGGTCGTCGCTCAGCCAGTCGCCCCACGGCGTGGCCCCGTCGGCCGGTCGGTCGGTCATGGTCTCCCTCGTGACGGTGACGGCACCGGGACGGCGGGGAGCGCCCGCGCCGTCCTGGCACCGCTTCGGTCCGTAGTCGTCGTGCTCGCAGTCGTGTCCTGCCGTGGTGGCGCCGGCGTACCGGCCGGACCCGTGCGGTCCGGCCGCCGAGCCGGCCGTGCCGCCGGCCGCCGGCGCGGCGGGCGCGCACCGCCGCGCCCCCCAGGATACGACCCCCCGCCGGGCAGGCGGAGCACGGCGCACCCAGCACGGCCCGACCCCCCGCCGGGCAGGCGGCCGGGCCCAGGCGTGGCGTCGGACTTGCCCCCACCTGGTCGCGTGCCCTAGTGACCATGCCGTGAGCCTCGATCCGCGCACCCCCGTCCTCGTCGGCTGCGGCCAGGTGACCAACCACCCCGACGGGGCTGCGCTCCTGCCCGGTGGAGTTGACCCGCCCGGGCCGAGCGCCGAGCCCCTGGAGCTCATGGTCACGGCCGTGCGGGCGGCGGCCGCCGACTGCGGCGGTGACGGCGCCGGTGACCGCCTGCTCGCCCAGACCGGATCGGTCCGCGTGGTGCGGCCCCTCAGCTGGCACTATGCGGACGCGGCGACCCCGCTGGCCGAGCGGCTCGGGATCGCGCCGCGGGAGCTGGCCCAGAGCGGCATCGGTGGCAACAGCCCGCAGATGATCGCCAGCGCCAGCGCCCGGGCGATCGCCGCCGGCACGGTCGACGTCGTCGTCGTCGCCGGCGCCGAGTGCCTCGGCAGCCGGGTGGCGCACCGCCGGGCGAACGGCGGGGCCGAGCCACCCTGGACCGTGCAGCCACCGACCACCCCCGCCCCCGTCGCGCTCGGGACCGACCGGGCACCGGTCACCGACGAGGAGCTGCGGGCCGGCCTGCTGCAGCCGGTCCACGTGTACCCGCTCTTCGAGCAGGCCATCCGGGCCGCCGCCGGCCGCACGCCCGGCGAGCATGCCCGGGTCGTGGGAGGCCTGTGGGAGCGGTTCGCCGCCGTGGCCGCGGGCAACCCGCTCGCGTGGGACCGCAGCGCTCCCACCGCCGCCGAGATCACCGCCCCCGGGCCCGGCAACCGCATGATCGCCCTCCCCTACACGAGGAGGATGGTCGCCTACGACCGGGTGGACCAGGGCGCGGCGCTCGTCATGTGCTCGGTGGAGCGCGCCCGTGCCGCCGGGATCCCCGAGGACCGCTGGGTGTTCCCCGTCGCCGGGGCCGACGCCAACGACCACTGGTTCCTCACCGAGCGCCATGACCTGGGGCGCTCCCCGGCGATCGCCGCCGCCGGGCGCGGCGCCCTCGGGCTCGCGGGGAAGACGGCCGACGACGTCGCCCACGTCGACCTGTACTCGTGCTTCCCGTGCGCGGTGGAGCTGGGCGCCCAGGCGCTCGGCCTCGGGCTCGACGAGCCGGACCGGCCCCTGACGGTGACCGGGGGGCTCACGTTCTTCGGCGGACCGATCAACGAGTACGCCCTGCACGGCATCGCCCAGATGGCTCGCGAGCTGCGGCGAGACCCGGGCTCGCTCGGCCTCGTCACCGCGCTCGGCTGGTACGCCACCAAGCACGCGGTGGGCCTGTGGTCCACCAGCCCGCCCGGCGCCGGCTTCCGGTGGGCCGACGTGCAGGACGAGGTCGACGCCCTGCCCCGGCGTGCCGGCGCCGCCGACCACACCGGCAGCGTCACCGTCGAGACCTACACCGTCACCTGCGACCGCGAGGGCCGGCCGGAGCGGGCCATCTGCGCCCTGCTGACCGCGGACGGCAGGCGGACGTGGGGGACGAGCGCCGACCCCGCCACCGTCGCCGAGCTCGTCGAAGGCGACGGGCTCGGGCGCGAAGCCGGCGTCGACGCCGAACGGCGCGTGGCGCTGCGGTAGAGCCGGCGCGACGCCCGGCGCGACGGGCGCGGGAGTACGCTGCCGCGCGCTGGGGCACCGAACCGTGTCGAGGCCGACGAGGAGGGGACCCATGGGGCGGACGACGTCAGCGAGCGCGCACGTGGACGAGAGCGCAGCCATGCGGGAGCGGCGTCCCCGCCCGAGCCGGCACGGCCGCCCGGGTGCGCACCGGCACCGGAGCACCCCGCTGTGGGGCGCCGCCGCGGTCGGTGCCGGTCTCGCCCTGGCCGCCTGCAGCAGCTCGCCCGCCACCGTCGCCGCCCGCCACCAGACGGGACGGACCGGGTCCAGCACGGCCCCCGCGGCCGGCTCGACGTCGGCCGGCGGCGGCACGGTCGACCGCGCCACGTCCGGGAAGTACGGCGCGTACCTCGTCGACGCCCGGGGCGACGCCCTCTACATGCTGTCCTCCGACCAGCGCGGGCGCAGCACGTGCTCCGGGGCGTGCGCCTCGATCTGGCCCCCGCTCACCGCCAGCGGAGCGGCGACGGCGGGCCCGGGCGTCACGACCAGCCAGGTCGGCACCATCCCCCGCCCGTCGGGCAGCGCCAGGCAGGTGACGTACGACGGGCACCCGCTGTACACGTTCACCGGCGACCACGCCCCGGGCCAGACCAACGGCGAGGGGATCGTCCACTTCGGCGGCACCTGGACGCTGGTCAGCCCGGCGGGGCAGCCGATCGGCTCGGCGCAGGGGGCCTCCGGCGGCACCACCGGGAGCGCCTCGTCGTCGAGCAGCAGCTCGGCGGGCGGCTACAGCTACTGACCGGCGGCAGGACCTCCTGACCGGCGGCGGGCCCCACTCACCGGCGGCGGGACCTCCGGGCCGGCCAGCGGGACCTCCGGGCCGGCCAGCGGGACCTCCGGGCCGGCGGCGGGGCATGCTTGGCCGGCAGCCGGGCCGGCCGGTCAGGGTGACGCGTCGAGCACCGACGACCAGGGCACGGCCCCCTCGCGCAGCAGGCGGGGCGTCGCACCGCGCACGTCGACGACCGTGGACGCCCCCTGGCTGCCCGGCCCGCCGTCGAGGACCACGGCCACCGACCCCGCGAACGTGGCGGCGACGGCGTCGGCGTCGACGAGCGGTGGCTGGCCGTGCACGTTCGCGCTCGTCGCGGCGAGCGGGCCCACCTGCCGGCAGAGGCCGGCGACCACGCTGTGGTCGGGGCAGCGCAGCCCGATGGAGGTCGCGTCGCCCCCGAGGTCCATCGCCAGGCCCGGACGGCGGTCGGTGACGATCGTGAGCCCGCCGGGCCACAGCCGCTCGGCCAACCGCCGGGCCGCCGGAGCGAGGCCGTCGGGGCCGGCCAGCACCTCCGCCTGTGCGATGTCGGCGACGAGCACCTGCGCGGCGACGCCGGCGTCGCGCCCCTTGGCGGCCGCCAGGAGGGCCCCGGCACCGGGCGCCGTCGCCAGCACCGCCAGGCCGTAGACGGTGTCGGTCGGGATGCCGACCAGCGCTCCTCCCGCCAGGGCCTCGGCCACCGCCGCGACGTCGGTGACGACCGGGGCTCGCCCGGCGGCGGTGCCGGTCACCCTCCGCCCCAGCGCCGGGCGATGAGCGCCCGGGACCGCCCGGCCAGGTCGGGCCGGACGAGCACGCCGTCGAACCCGTCGACCAGGGCCCGGAGCGCGGCGTCCTCGGCCTGGTGCGGGGCGAGCTCCATCACGAGCACCCCCCACGGCGCCAGCCACCGGCAGGCGGCGTGCAGGATGCGGTCGATCTCCTCGGTGCCGACGGGGCCGCCCACCAACGCCCGGCGCGGCTCGTGGTCGCGGACCTCGGGGTCCAGCCGGGCCCACTCGGCCTCCGACACGTACGGGGGGTTGGCGACGGCCAGCGTGACGTGCCCCGCCAGCTCCTCCGGCAGCGCCTCGAACCAGTCGCCCTGGGTCAGGTGCACGGCCGCCGCTCCGGGATGGGCGCGGAAGACCGACCGCCGGTTGGCCGAGGCCACCGCCAGCGCGTCGGGTGAGGCGTCCACGGCCCACACCTGCAGCTCCCGGCCCGAGGTGCACGCGGGGCCCTCCACGGCCAGCGACAGGGCGATCGCCCCCGACCCGGTGCCGAGGTCGACCGCCACGACGGGCGCCGTTCCCGGCCCTGGGCCGTCGCCCGCGGCACGGCCCAGCTCGGCCAGGGCGTGGCCCACGACCACCTCGGTCTCCGGCCGCGGGATGAGGACCCTGGGGTCGACGGCCAGCTCCAGCCTGCGGAACGCCCAGGTGCCGAGGACGTACTGCAGCGGCTCGCCGCGCCGGCGGCGCTCGACCAGACCGGCCACCTTCCCGGCGATCCCGGCGTCCACCGCGGTGCCCCGGCGGGCCAGCACGAGCGCGTTGGCGCCCGCTCCCACCGCGTGCTCCACCATCCAGCGCGCCTCGGACGCGGACCCGAGCTCCCGGGCCGTCGCGAGCAGCAGGTCGCGCAGGGCTACGACCTCACCCGGCGCGCCGAGCGCGCCGCCGTCGCTCACGACGCCACCGCGCCGTCGGCCTCGGTGTCGAGCCCCTGGAGCAGCTGCCGGTCGCGCTCGTCGGCGAGCAGCGCATCCACCAGCTCGTCCAGGTCGCCGTCGAGCACCCGGTCGAGCTTGTGCAGCGTCAGCTTCACGCGGTGGTCCGTGACCCGGTTCTCCTTGAAGTTGTAGGTCCGGATCTTCTCCGAGCGCCCGCCGCCACCGGTCTGGCTGCGCCGCTGCGACGACTGCTCGGCGGCCTGGCGGTCCTGCTCCAGCTTGAGCAGCCGCGACCGGAGCACCTGCATGGCCTTCGCCCGGTTCTGGATCTGGCTCTTCTCGTCCTGCATGGCCACCACCAGGCCGGTGGGCAGGTGCGTGATCCGCACCGCCGAGTCGGTCGTGTTCACCGACTGGCCGCCGGGGCCCGTCGAACGGTACACGTCGACCCGCAGGTCGGCGGGGTCGATGGCGACCTCGACCTCGTCCGCCTGGGGAAGCACCGTCACCGTCGCCGACGAGGTGTGGACCCGGCCCTGCGACTCGGTCACCGGCACCCTCTGGACCCGGTGGGGGCCTCCCTCGTACTTGAACCGACGCCACGCGTCCTCGCCGCGGACGACGAACGTGATCTGGTCGAGGCCGCTCAGGTCCGAGTCCGACGCCGACAGCACCTCCACGGCGAGGCCGTGGCGGTCCGCGTAGCGCCGGTACATCTCGAACAGGTCGCGGGCGAAGAGGTTGGCCTCCTCCCCACCCTCGGCGCCGCGGACCTCGACGATGACGTCGCGGCCGTCGTTGGGGTCGCTCGGGACCAGCAGGGCGCGCAGCTGCGCCTGCAGGTCCGCGACGGCGGCCTCGGCGGTGTCGAGCTCGTCGTGCACCAGCTGCCGGTCGGCGCCGGTGGCGCCGGCCAGCAGCTCCCGGGCGGCGGCGGCGTCGGCCTCGGCCCCCTGCAGCCGCTCCGCGACCGCCAGGATGGCCTGCAGCTCCTTGTGCCGCCGCGAGGCCTGGCGCAACCTGACCGGGTCACGCAGCACCTGTGGGTCCGACAGCGCCTCGCCGACGGCCCGGTACTCGTCCTGCCACAGGCCGATGTGCGAGGCGTCCACGAGATCAGGGTACCGACATCAGCGGCGGCCACGGGCCGGGGCGGCCGTCACCCTGCCGGGGTGGCACGGCGGCCGGCGCCCCGTCGGGACCGCTCCGCCCGGCCACGGACCGGCGCTGCCGCCGCCGTCAGGCCGGTCGCCGGGGTCCGGGCCTTCTCCTGGCGGGCGCCGGCCGGCGGCCTGGGCCCCGGCGGGACCGGGCTCAGGCCTTCTTCTGGCGGGCGCCGCGGTCGCCGTAGCGCCGCTGGAAGCGCTCCACGCGGCCACCGGAGTCGACCAGCTTCTGCTTGCCGGTGAAGAAGGGGTGGCACTCGTTGCAGAGCTCGACGTGCAGCTCGGCCTTGGTCGACCTGGTCGTGAACGTGTTGCCGCACGAGCAGTGCACGGTCGCCTCGACGTAGTCGGGGTGGATGTCGGTCTTCATAGGAGCCTCCAGTGTAGGGGCACCGGACGGGGGACCCGGCAGGGCGCCGGGCGGGGCGGGCCGCGGCTGGGTCAGGCCGGGGGCGCCGGCCCCTTGGCGATCTCGGCGAGGAACTCGTCGTTGGACCGCGTGGTGCGGATCCGGTCCATGAGCAGCTCCAGCCCCGCCGCCGCGCTGCCCTCGGCCGCCAGCGCGTTCAGCACTCGGCGGAGCTTCCACACCTGCTGCAGCTGGCCCCGTTCGAACAGCAGCTCCTCGTGGCGGGTGGAGCTGGCGTTCACGTCGATCGACGGGTACAGGCGGCGCTCGGCCAGGCGGCGGTCCAGGCGCAGCTCCATGTTGCCGGTGCCCTTGAACTCCTCGAAGATCACCTCGTCCATCTTCGACCCGGTCTCGACCAGGGCGGTGGCCAGGATGGTGAGCGAGCCGCCCTCCTCGATGTTCCGGGCGGCACCGAAGAACTTCTTCGGCGGGTACAGCGCACCGGAGTCCACGCCGCCGGACATGATCCGGCCGCTCGCCGGCTGGGCCAGGTTGTAGGCCCGGGCGAGGCGGGTGATGCCGTCGAGGATGATGACGACGTCGGTCCCCGACTCGACCAGGCGCTTGGCCCGCTCGATGGCCAGCTCGGCGACCTGGGTGTGCTCGTCCGACGGGCGGTCGAAGGTCGAGGCGACGACCTCGCCCTTGACCGAGCGCCGCATGTCGGTGACCTCTTCGGGCCGCTCGTCGACCAGCAGCACCATCAGGTGCACCTCGGGGTTGTTGGCCTCGATCGAGTGGGCGATCTGCTTCATCACCGTGGTCTTGCCGGCCTTCGGCGGCGACACGATGAGACCGCGCTGGCCCTTGCCGATCGGCGACAGCAGGTCGATGATGCGCGCCGTGACGTTGTCGGCGGAACCGGGCATCTCGAGCCGGAGCTTGGTGTCGGGGAACAGCGGTGTCAGGTCCTCGAACCGCGGACGGTTGCGCGCGTCGTCCGGGGCCATGCCGCTCACCGAGTCGATGCGGACCAGCGCGGGGAACTTCTCCGTGGAGCCCGCCGGACGGCACGCGCCCTCGACGTAGTCGCCCTTGCGAAGGGCGAAGCGGCGCGCCTGGCTGATCGAGACGTACACGTCGCGCTGGCTGGGCAGGTAGCCCTCGGACCGCAGGAAGCCGTAGCCCTCGTCGCGCAGGTCGAGCAGCCCGCGCACGGGCACCAGCTCGCCCTGGTACTGCTGCTCCTGCCCGCCACCCTGCAGCTCGCGGTCCTGGCCGCCGCGCTCGCGGCCGCGTCGGCGGCGCGAGCGCCGGTTGCCGGGCTCGGTGCCGGCAGCGCCCTGGTGCTGCTGCTGCTGCTGGCGGCCCTGGTGCTGCTGCTGGCGACCCTGGTGCTGGCCCTGCTGGCCCTGGCGTCCGGCTGCCGCCGACGCCGGCTCGGGTGCGGCCCGCTCGGCGGCAGGCGCTGCGCCTGCGGCACCGCCGGCCTCGTCCCCACCAGCCGCTCGACCGCCGCCCTGGTGGCCGCCGTCCCCGTCCCCGCCGCCGGCCGCGGTGCCGTTGCCCTCGGCCGCGTGCCCGGAACCGTTGGTGGCGGCGGTCGAACCGTTCGCCGCCACGGGCGCCGCCACCCCGATCCCGGCGACGGTCTCGGCGGTGCCGGCGTCGTCGACGGCGAGCCGTCCCTGCGCCGGTGCCTCGGCGGTGCCCGCCCGCCCGGACGTCCGGTCCCCCGCCGGCGCCCCGGTGGCGGAGGTCGGCTCGGCGGTGCCCGTCGCCTCGCCCACTGGCGTGCCGGCCGGGGCAACGCCGTCACCGTCTGCGCCGGCCGCCGAGGCCCGCCGCGTGGCCCGGGGCTTGGCCGCCGCCCGCGGCCGGGCCGCAGCGGCCGGCGCGGCGCCCTCGGCGGGCTTCACCTCCACCCCGGCGGCGACCAGGATCTGGTCGATGATGTCCGCCTTCTTCGTCCTGGAGCTCGTCTCCAGGGACATCGCCTGGGCGATCGCCCGGAGCTCGTCGCGCTCCTTGCGCTCGAGCACCGAGCGCTCCAGCTGCTGCTCTGCAGCCATCGGCTACCTCGCTAGATCGCGCCGCACACCGGTGAGCCCGGGCGTACCGGCGCAGTTGACAAGAAAAAGAGAAGAGAAAGGTCCCCGGCTCGCCGTCCCGGTGCGGTCTGGCCGTGCTGGCACACGATCGCAGGGAGGCGCGCCACCCGCGCTCGCTCCTCGTGATGGACGGGAACGTGGCGGCGAGGTCCATCGTACCGGACGCCGCCACCACCAGCAACAACCCCCCGGACCGGTCGTATCTTCCCGGCCCGCGCCGATGGCAGCGGGCAGGCGCCTGCTGGAGCCGGCTGCGTCCGGAGGAATGACAGTTCGTCCGCAGCAACTGGTCACAACGCCCCGGCCGCCCCGGATCTTCCCGGGCCGCTCGCTGCCGGGCCGCCGCGCGCTCGCTGCCGGGCCGCCGCTGCGGGCTCGATGCGGGCGGGTGGGCAGGCTGCGGGCGGAGCCCGGCCCCCGCACCACGGGGAACGCGAGCGTCAGACGCCGAGCGCCTCGGCCACGGCCCGGTAGTCGGCGTCGACGGGCGTCGGCACGGTGATCTGGCTGATGGCGAGGTCCGGGTCCTTCAGGCCGTGGCCGGTGAGGACGCAGACCACCGTGGCACCGGCCGGCACGGGCGTGCGCAGCAGCCCTGCCACCGACGCTGCCGAGGCCGCCTCGCAGAACACGGACTCCTCGACGGCGAGGAACCGGTACGCGTCGAGGATCTCCTGGTCGGTGACCGCGGCGATGGCGCCGCCCGACTCGGACGCGGCAGCCGTCGCCCCGTACCACGACGCCGGGTTCCCGATGCGGATGGCCGTGGCGATGGTCTCGGGGTGCTCCACGACCTTGCCCGCCACGATGGGCGCCGCCCCGGCGGCCTGGAACCCCAGCATGCGGGGCAGCCGCGTGCTGCGGCCGCTTTCGCGGTACTCGAGATAGCCACGCCAGTACGCGGTGATGTTGCCGGCGTTGCCGACCGGGATGCAGTGCACGTCCGGCGCGTCGCCGAGCACGTCGACGATCTCGAAGGCCCCGGTCTTCTGCCCCTCGATCCGGTACGGGTTGACCGAGTTCACCACCGTCACCGGGGCGCGCTCGCCCAGCTCGCGCACGATGGCGAGCGCCTGGTCGAAGTTGCCCCGGACCTGCAGCACCCGGGCGCCGTGCACGAGCGCCTGCGCCAGCTTCCCGAGGGCGATGTGGCCCTCGGGGATCAGCACCGCGCTGGTGAGCCCGGCCCTCGCCGCGTAGGCCGCCGCCGACGCCGAGGTGTTGCCCGTGGAGGCGCACACGACCGCTTTCGCCCCGTCCTCGAGCGCCTTGGTGATGGCGAGGGTCATGCCCCGGTCCTTGAACGACCCGGTCGGGTTCATCCCCTCGAGCTTGAGCAGGACGCGCGCCCCGACCCGCTCCGACAGCCGCGGGGCCGGGAGCAGGGGCGTGCCGCCCTCGAGCAGGGTAACCACGGGCGTAGCGGGCCCCACGGGAAGGTGGGCGCGATAGGACTCGATCACGCCGGGCCAGGCGGTGGCGGTCATCGTCGTTGGGTCCCTCCCGGGTCGGGGCCGGCGGCTCGGGCCGGCCCTGCGGTGTCGGCGGCTCGGGCCGGCCCTGCGGTGTCGGCGGCTCGGGCCGGCCCTGCGGTGTCGGCGGCTCGGGCCGGCCCTGCGGTGTCGGCGGCTCCGTCGGCGGTGGCCGGTGCGCCGCCCGGGACGTCGGAGCCGGGCATGTCGGTGACCGTGATGTCCGGCGCGGCGACGTCGGCGGCGGCGGCGGTGAGGGGGCCCGAGGTCGGGACGAGGCCGGGCCCGTCCCCGTCGAGCACGCGCAGGACGGCGCCCACGTGGCGCACGGCGGGGAGGTCGGCCAGCTCCGCCAGGGTGGCCTGCACGTCGCCGTCGCGGGCCACGTGCGTGAGGAAGATGAGCCGGGCCTCGTCGCCGAGGCCGTCCTGCTCCATCGACCGGATCGACACGCGGTGGCGCCCGAACACGGCGGCCACGGCCGCCAGCACGCCCGGCTCGTCCGCCACCTCCAGGCTGAGGTAGAAGGGGCAGCGCACGTCCTCGAGCGGCAGGAGCCTCGGGTGCTCGCGCGGCGGGGCGGGTGCGGCCGCGCCCTGCCGGCGGTTGAGCGCGGCGTCGATGAGGTCTCCGAGCACCGCCGAGGCCGTCGGGGCGCCGCCGGCACCACGCCCGTAGAGCATGAGCTCGCCGCACGACGCGCCCTCGATGAACACCGCGTTGAACGCGCCCCGCACGGCGGCCAGCGGGTGGTCGTCGCGGACCAGCGCAGGGTGCACCCGGACCGACAGGCGCTCCGCACCGGCCTGGCCGGCCAGCTCGGCGACGGCCAGGAGCTTGACCACGAACCCCATGCGGCGGGCGGAGGCCACGTCGGCCGCGGGGATGCCGCCGATCCCCTCGCGGGGGACGTCCGCGTCGACCACGGCGCAGCGGAAGGCCAGGCTGGCCAGGATGGCCGCCTTGGCCGCGGCGTCGTGCCCGCCGACGTCGGCCGTCGGGTCGCGCTCCGCGTAGCCGAGGTGCTGGGCCTCGGCCAGCGCCGCCTCGTAGGTCACGTCGCCCTCGCCCATGACGCTCAGGATGAAGTTGGTGGTGCCGTTCACGATCCCCGTGACACGGCGCACCCGCTCGCCGGCCAGCGACTCGCGCAGCGGTCGGATGATGGGGATGGCGCCGGCGACGGCCGCCTCGTACAGCAGGTCCACGCCGGCCGACGCGGCGGCGTCGGCGAGCGCCGCACCGTGGGCGGCGATGAGCGCCTTGTTCGCCGTCACCACCGGCTTGCCGGCCGCCAGTGCCGAGGCGACCAGGCGGTGGGCGGGCTCGAGCCCTCCGATCAGCTCGACGACGACGTCGACGCCGGGGTCGACCACCAGCGCGTCGGCGTCGGCCGTGAGCAGGCCCGGCGGGACGCCGGGGCGCTCGCGGCCCACGTCGGCCACCGCCACGCCGGCGACCTCCAGGCGGACGCCGCTGCGTGCCGCGATGCCGTCGGCGTCGTCGACCAGCAGCCGCACCAGGGCAGCGCCGACGTTGCCGCAGCCGAGCACGGCGACGCGCACGGCAGCGCCACGGTCCTCCGCCGCCCGGGCCGGGCTCGTCGTGGGCTCGCTGTCAGCCTCCCCGTTCGCGTGCACCGGCCGAGGCTACCTTCGCCGCCCCGGCCCCCCGTGCACGCCTGGTGCCGGCACGGGCGCAGGTGCGGCAGTGCCGGCACGGGCCTCAGGTGTCGAGGCGCAGCAGGTCGTCGTCGGTCTCGCGGCGCACCACCACCGTCGCGCGCCCGCCGGAGACGAAGGCGACAGCAGGTCGAGGAACCTTGTTGTAGTTCGACGCCATGGCGTAGCCGTAGGCACCGGTGACCGGCGTCGCCACGACGTCGCCGACGGTGAGGTCCCCAGGGACCCGGGCGTCGGCGACGAGGACGTCGCCCGACTCGCAGTGCTTGCCGACCAGGCGGACCGCCCGCGGGCGAGGCGCCGACGCCGCCCTCGGCAGGAACGCCTCGTAACCGCTGCCGTAGAGGACCGGTCGGGGGTTGTCGCTCATGCCGCCGTCGACGGCCACGAAGGTCCGGATCCCCGGCAGGTCCTTCACCGTCCCGACCCGATAGAGGGTCAGGCCGGCGGTGGCCACGATCGCACGCCCCGGCTCGGCCGTCACGCGAGTCGCGGCAGGGATGCCGGCACGGTCGCAGGCGCCGCGAACCGTCCGGGCCCAGTCCGCCATGGTCGGCACCGGCTCCGACGCCACGTAGGCGACCCCGAGCCCGCCGCCGACGCAGAGCTCGGGGAGGTCGAGGGGCACGAAGAAGCCGGCGAGCACCTCGACCGCGTCGGCGAACGAGCCGGTGCGGAACACCTGGCTGCCGATGTGGGCGTGGACGCCGACCAGCTCGACGCCGGGGACCGAGCGCAGGCGGGCGACGGCGGCGACGGCCGCCCCCGAGGCGAGGCCGAAGCCGAACTTCGAGTCGGCCTGACCTGTCCGCACGAACTCGTGGGTGTGCGCCTCCACGCCCGGCGTCACCCGCAGCAGGACCGGCTGGCGCCGGGTGGTGCCGGCCGTCAGGCGCTCCAGGCGGTCGATCTCGTCGAACGAGTCGACGACGACCCGGCGGACCCCGGCGTCGAGGGCGCGGCGCAGCTCGGGCTCGGACTTGTTGTTCCCGTGGAGGACCAGGCGCTCCGGCGGCACGCCCGCGGCCAGCGCCACGTGCAGCTCACCGCCGGTGGACACGTCCAGGCACATGCCCTCCTGGTGGGCGAGGCGGGCCATGGCCAGGCACAGAAACGCCTTGGTGGCGTACGCGACACCGTCGCCCCAGGCGGCCACCGCCTGGCGGCACCGCGCCCGCAGGTGCTCCTCGTCGTAGACGAAGAGCGGGGTGCCCAGCTCGCCGGCCAGCTCGCACAGGTCGACGCCACCAACGGACAGGCGGCCGTCGGCGCCGACCGCCGCGGTGTCCGGCAGCAGGTGACGGGCCACCGGACCGGCGTCGGGACCGGCCGCGGCGGCCCACGCGGTGTCGGCGGCCTCGCTGCCGGCACTCGCCGCCCGGGCCGCGCCCGGGGAGGCGGAG